>CAZBYM010000006.1:0-25207 GCA_964495745.1 uncultured Chryseobacterium sp.
ATCATGAAATAGCAGATCAGATTACGGATCGTAGTGCTCGCGATACTGTGGATGAAAAACTCATGGGCTTCTATCGTTTTTGTCTCGGACTCGGCAAAAAAGTTTTGATTGCAAATACGATGGCCGCCTTTGCCGACAGTGTTTACGGAAACGCCGCAACTGCTGAAGGGATGTTAGATCCCACGCAAGTAACTGCAGCTACGGCGTGGTTTGCGGCGATAGCTTACACACTTCAGATCTACTTTGATTTCTCCGGATATTCCGATATGGCCATCGGTATTGGGCGAATGATCGGGTTCCGCTTCCCCGAGAATTTCAACAATCCATATACTGCCCAAAGCATTACTGATTTCTGGAGACGATGGCACATGACACTTGGTGCATGGATGCGTAACTACCTGTACATTCCACTCGGAGGAAATCGAGTAAATAAATTTCGACTGTATTTCAATCTTTGGCTTGTATTTCTTCTTTCCGGATTGTGGCATGGCGCTTCCTGGAATTTTATTTTCTGGGGTGCATGGCATGGATTCTTCCTTGTGATTGAAAGACTTTTCTTATTGAAACTTACAGAGCGGATTGGAAAAATTCCACGCGTGTTGTTAACCCTGTTGCTCGTAATAGTGGGCTGGGTATTTTTCAGAGTTGAAAACATGGGTAAGGCGTGGAGTTATGTTGCCTCGATGTTTGGAGCCGGGACAGGAGAAATTTCTGTGTCTCCGGATTACGAATGGAACTTGACATTTTTAATTGCCGCATTCTTTTCTTTTTTCGTTTTGGCGAAACGCGGACAGGCATTGCAGAATACAATTTTTGGATTCGAATTATTGAAATCCCGTAGTCACATTGCACTTACACTTTGTTCGTTGTTGCTTTTTGTTGTTTCGCTGAGTTACATAACCGGAAGTGGATTTAATCCATTCATTTATTTCAGATTCTGATATGGAGGTCACAGACACGAGGATAAAAAAGATTCTGCTTGCCGGCATTTTGTTGGTGATCTTGCTTCCTATTGCTCAGCAACATTTGCATTTCTACAAATCGGAAACATTAAAAGGAGCAATTGTTCCAAAGCAAAAAGTGTATTTCTCCGGTGAAAGCTGGTGGAATGGAACATATCAGGAAATGTATAATGAATGGTACAACGAAAATTTTGGTTTCAGACCTGAAATGGTGCGCATTCACAATCAGATTGCATTCAGTTTGTATCATCGTGCAAAGGCCAATGGAGTAGTTGTTGGAAGAGAAAATTATCTATATGAATTGAATTACATCAAGGCATATACAGGTAAGGACTTTGTTGGAAACAAGAATATCGATGAGATGGCTTCAAAGTTGAGAGCCATTCAGGATTCGCTGGAAAAGCAAAATGTAACGTTGGTGGTCTGCTTTGCTGCTGGAAAAGCATCGTATTATCCGGAGTATATTCCGGACGGATTCGGTCCGGCGGCTGATACGTCGAATTACAAAGTAATGTCCGGAGTTTTCGCAGAGAAAGGAATTAACCACATTGATTATAACAAGTGGTTCATGAATATGAAGGGAAAATCCCCTTTCCAACTTTATCCGAAAACCGGAATACATTGGAGCCGATATGGATCTGTTCTTGCAATTGATTCACTCATTTCATGGATTGAGCAAAAGCGGAAAATAGATATGCCTGGTGTGATTTGGGAGCGCACGGAACTAAGTGATTCATTGCGGTCGCCCGATGAAGATATTGGTGAAGCAATGAACCTGATGTGGCCAATCAAACCGTTAAATAACATGGGCTATCCTGTTTATCATTTTGAAGACACCGCAGGAAAAGCAAAAGTTGCTATGATGACAATTTCCGATAGTTTTTTCTGGAGCATGTTTGATGTCGGTTTGGCGCCACAAGCTTTTTCCGACATTGATTTCTATTATTACTTCAATGAAGTTTATCATACTGATGGAACAGCAATGACTTACGCAGACAATGAAACCGGAATGGAAGATGCATCTTCACATCAGGTTGTTATGCTGATGGCAACTGAAGCAAACCTCTGGGGATTTGGCTGGGGATTCATTAACACTGCCTTTGATCGGTTTGTTGCACACAAAATGGTGAAGCCAAACGATAGGTTAGTTCAATCCTACGAAGCAGAAATCCGCAAGAGTGAAGAATGGATGAAATCAGTTACTGAGAAAGCGATGTTGAAAGGTATTCCTGTTGATTCGATGATTCATCTCGACGCTGTGTACATGGCGGAGCAGCAATCAAAGGCGAAATAAGTTTTCGTTATGGAATGGGCTAGTCCGCACAATCATCAAAATCACCACCGTTTTTCGCCTTTCCGCTTCGGGAATTCTACTTCATTGGTAGTAGTTTTCGAAGTCTTGCAAAAATGGTTTCGAATTCCTTTATATTTGACATTATACAAACCTGGAATTATGTTACTGAAAACTTCCGCATTCCTGATTTCTTGTGTTTTGTTGTTTTCGTCCTGCAAGCAAGAAGAAACAGTTCCTGAAATAAAATCTACTGATGTTAGTGGTGATGTGTGCATTGCCGCCTATTGCTATGTTGATTATTTTTCAATTGCGCCGATTTATCCTGAGGATTGCCCTTCATGTCAATACGTGTGGGAAGTGACCAACGGAGCTTCGATAGTTGATGGGCAAAATACGAATGGTGTGCGCGTAAGAGCCGCCGACCAGAATTTTCAGGTGAAAGCAAAAATTGTTTATGATGGAGGAGAAACGAGTACGATAATAAAAGATGTTCTTGTAGAAGCGGACGATGCAATTGGCCACCTGGATGAGATTACGCTTGACTACACACACGAAGTTCTTGCAGGATTCGAGTACAACGGAAGCGGGTACACTATTGCAAGAACGTTTAACGATACAAGAATCTACAAATATTATCCAGGAACAGACAAGTGGCAAACGCTGAAGATTCAGACGCTACCAATGATTGGCAATACTGCCTGCCGGCCTCACCTGCTTGGGACTGATGAATTTTATTTCGTCGATAATCAAAACAATTTATTCAGGTATGATTTTTCTGCTAACATTTTCACTTGGTTAGGTACAGTACCAGTAAACGTGCCGAAGTTAAATTATGCTTACAACGGGAAATACTACAGCGGATGCGGATTGTCAAACGATTCCATTTTTGAATATGATCCGGCAACTGCATTGTGGAGTTTCGCTTACTTGGGCGGGCCGTTAGTTACCGGGGGCAATGGAGTAAAATATACATACCAGATGGCGAACAAGGCATACATATTTTTGAATACGGGTGGATCGTTAAAACTGGACTATGCCACCAATGCATTTACTGCTATCACCGGTGTAGGATATGATTACCAAACGAGTGCCATCTTCGAGTTGTATGGAAATCTGCATGTAGTGAATGCAAGCGCACAATACATTATCAATGCCACAACAGATCAGGTGACACAGTACATGCCTTTCATCAATACGTGTGGAACTACGCTGACCTCAATGACCTCTACTTTTTCGCAATACAGTTTCTTTGGTATCGCCAATAAGGGCATTGCAGTTGATTACAGTGGAAACGTATTTCACTTCAATCCAAACTACTAATCATTTCGAATGAGAAAAATAATCAGCATAGCAAGCTTTGCACTGGCAGTTACATTGAGTTTTTCTTCTTGCAACAAGGAACGTGTTGCAGGTCGCAATCTTAAAAATACAATGTGGACAATTGTGTCATTGGAAGAAAAACCAATCAGCAATGAATTCGGTCCGATACAATGTGCCATTGATACTGTAAAGATTAATAGCGGAGGATTGACATTCAAAGAAACGACAGGTAACGCGGCATTTCAATATGCTTCTGATTCATCAAAGGTTAGAGGGGAATTTGCCTGGCAAGTTGTAGAATCAGACGATCCGGAAAAATCGCAGTTGGACTTGGAAACAGTTTCGTTTCCCGGATTCCCAATTCATTTCATCATTGACCCGAAAGAGACTCGTTCTGATAACATGACACTGTATTATGAAAAAGTGAATGCCTGCGGAGATCTTGTTCGCTATACATTTACACTTGAAAAATTCGAGTATGCACAGTAGAAAAGTGATACAACGGGGAATTCTGATTGCTGTCGCAATTCTCACCTGTAACATCTCCGCTTTTGCTCAAATGGGCGGGAACGGAACTAGCATGACCTTTGCTTCTTTCGGCTTGAAATTCGGTTCGTGTTCATCAGATGCAATGTATTATTCCACGAAGTCTTACCCGAACGTTTTCGATCCTAATTCCAGTGGAACAACCGGAGTGGACAAAGTGTTTTCCGACAAATTCAATTACTGGGGCACCGTAGTTCAACTGGAGCAGTATTCAAAAAACGGATATCTGATGTTCAACGCCGCGGGAATTTTGGACTATGTGATTGGGAAGACGGCTGAGATCGGGGGGAAACAATTCAGGTTTGGAAAATTGAAAGACTATGAAACTAATTTTCCTCCGGGTGCGGAAAAGAGGAATCTTGGAGGTGTTTGCCTTGACGTTTTTGAAATGCGAATTGGGTTAGGGACTAAGATCGGGAATTCTATTTTCTGGAAAATCGGAGGCCAATACGCGTATGGCCTTCAGGCTTCTGTAGCCGACTTTGAAGAACAGACAGGAGCAGTTTTTCAAAATAGTCCCGGGTACAAACATACCTACGGCGGTGGAGCACATCTTATTCTTCATCTCGCCGGAGCAAAAATCGTGTGGCGCAACAGCTATATGTATAATTGGCACGGAGGAAAATTTGCAGGATTGAAATTGCCAGGTACCGGACAAAAAATAGAATCAATGCTCTATACAGGATTCGGGTTCAATCTTGGATTTTATTTTCAGACGACAACAATGAAAAGTATCGTTGCTGAACCGTGGTTATACGGTGAAGGCACTCTTCTGCTACCGAAATCCAATTACAAAAATATTGGATTCTCGTTGTCGTTTTCTATACCAACGAAAAACAGTCGATTCTAAAGGCGACTTACAAAAGTGTCGTCTTAAGGATTTGTTGATTTAGAAAGCGCCTAGTCAGGGCAATCATCTACATCACTGCCTTTTTTCGTTTTTCGTTTTTTCGCCTTTCCACTTCCTGTTGGAAACAGTGGAACTTTCAACACAAAATAAATATCGGCGCTATAGACTGTTTTCTTGCGCAACACGAAATTGAGAATGTCGGTCGTCCCAATCGCAAATGGTCCGAGACGAAATCCTGCACCAAGTGCAAGAATTCCCAAACGCGAAAATGACACAGGCATCCACGCCGCAAACCACCTTCGTTCCCAGCGAGGAGTAATACTGAGGCGTGTAAGCTCGTGAACTTTTCTTCCATCATTGTTGCGGAAGTAAATTGCGGAAAAACATGTTGCGTTTACAAATACATCTTTACGGATCATGTAATCATACTGAATGTTCAGCGCAAGAGGCAAACGCATCCATAACCCTGTTGCCGTTTTCGATCCGCCCTGACGCAATTCAAACGTATTGAACATCGGCAAAGGAGAAGTTGTGTCGAATGTTTGGTCGTCGAGATCCCACATGTTGGCATCAACTGTATAATGATCACTGAATTCTCCATGACGAAAATGTATAATGCCCAGATCAGTTAATGCAACTCCAATTCTATATTTATACTTTGGGCGATCGCGATAACCTGGCCACGGTTTTTCTTTGTCCTCCTTTTTCTCTTCCTGCATTTCATCAGGACGATGTTCATATACGAAGCCAATATCTACTCCAATCCCCGGATTGAAACCCATTCGCCACGATGGCTGATAGCCGGAATTGAAAGTGAAATTGTCAGAATGTCCAAACTCTACATCTGCGCGAACTACATTCAACGTGCTGTCATCGCGAAAAGCATAGCCTAGATCATTTACGAAAACATACGCTGCGGCAAGTCCTAACAGAAATTTCGGTCGTGCACCAAATGCCACGAAATGCTCTGCGCCCGTCCAGATTGTTTTCGCGTAGGTGCCACCAATTTCAGCCCAACTCAAGGCGGTAATTCCAATGTGCCGATTGTACATGCTCTGATTGAAATTCGGCGGATCATTTAATTCGAATGCGATAAAATGAGCGAGTTCTGTTTCTACTCCGTCAACATTGACATACGAGCGAACTTTCATATCAATTCCCCACCCATAATCTTTGTTGGAGAACATTACTCCGGGAAGAAGAACTTCGTTTCTGAAAAACACGGCCTTCTTTGTGTCGCGTGTTTTTAGATACATATTCTCTGTTCCAAAATTCGGGTTGAAAATTTCGGAACGTTTCACTCCAATATAATTGTTGCCCGCTTCCAGTCCGAAACCGAACACCATAATGTCCAAGCTATATCGACTATCCGCTAACGAAGCAGGGTTGTATGAAGCGCCCGCAATACCCGCGTAGTTGCTGTGTCCGTACCCGAGAAGGTCTTGGCCAAATGTTAGTGTGGAACTGCAAAGGGCAAGGAGAAAGAGGCTTAGCCGCATAGAGTTGAAAATTATGGAAAAAATTCGGAAGTTGGGTTTCTTCGCACTGAATCAGATTGATTTGATCGCCCTTGGATTGTCAGATCGAGTGATTTTCGGCGCGTCGCATCTCAATATGCCCATCGGCTAACGGAAGGCAATCGATGTGACGCTCCGAAAATTGTATCGAGACCTGACAATCCGTGTTAAAAATACAAACAGTGAAATGTCGTTTATTCAAACCGATACAATACTATCTTTTGAGTTACGATCGAAATTATCCTATTTTGCATTCCATTAACCAACCATGCAATCATTTATGAAATCAAACACAAATTCAATCGTGCGAAACCTGGTTGTTTCGTTCTTCTCTGTCGTTATGCTTAGTGCTTATTCGCTTCATGCCCAAGACTCCACAGCTAATGCGCCTAAGAAAGTCAAAAAGCGATTATTTGAATTGAGTTTCGGACAATCAAAGTTATTTATCTCAAGCAGCAAGGAACTTGATATCCAGGAAAAGCAAGCAGTGATTGTTCCAACAAACGCAATTCTTTTCTTCGCAGAATTCCGTCCGCAGAAGCGATTGAAAATTCCCGTGTTTTTCAGTCTGGCAACCGGTCCGAAACAATTTTTAGTTGACAGTGTTTTGGTCAGCGAGCGCGCTTCTCCAACATTTGGAACTGGACTCGAGTGCAGAATATTTCGTAAACCTTTTGGAGAAAAGTCTGCGATTGAATTTGAGGTTGGACCACTCGCAAGCTTTCTGATTGATAGAGGAGGAAAAATAAAATTTGCTCCTGTAATTGCCGGCCGTTTTCGTTTTTTGAAAAACGAAGACTTCATCATGTATCTCGGATCGAGTTATTCTATTGGAATAAACGCGTTTGGTTTGTTCTACGGAACGGGCTATGTTTTTTAGGCACTTCAGTATTTTTAAGAAATTACGATGAACCAACCAATGTCCGCGCATTCGCGACTAAAGGCAATTGTAAGCGGCTCTGTTGGCAATCTTGTCGAATGGTACGATTGGTATGCCTATTCGGCATTCTCACTTTATTTCGCACCGGTATTTTTTCCGGACAGCAATCCTACTGCACAGCTATTGAATACTGCAGGAATTTTTGCCGTTGGATTTCTCATGCGTCCAATTGGTGGCTGGCTGTTTGGTAGTCTCGCCGATCGTGTTGGAAAAAAACGCGCAATGACACTTTCCATTTTGTTGATGTCATTTGGTTCACTACTGATTGCATTGACACCTTCGTTTGCGAGCATTGGAATTCTTGCACCGATACTTTTGCTTACTGCGCGCTTGTTACAAGGATTAAGTGTTGGCGGGGAGTATGGAACATCTGCAACATACTTGAGTGAAATGGCCACTCCTGAACGCAGAGGTTTTTATTCCAGCTTTCAATATGTGACATTAATCGGCGGACAACTTCTTGCATTGGGCGTCCAACTCATCATGCAAAAATTATTGCTCACCCCCGAACAAATGAGCGAGTGGGGATGGAGAGTTCCTTTTATCATCGGAGCTTGTTTGTCATTGACCGCATTGTATCTGCGAACTCACATGGACGAAACAGATGCATTCAAACACACGCACGCGAAAGACAAGGAACACAAGAGCGGAACACTTCGGGAATTGATGAAACATCCGAAAGCAGTATTAACTGTTGTAGGATTAACGCTAGGAGGAACGATTGCATTTTATACGTACACCACATACATGCAAAAGTTTTTGGTCAATACGGTTCATCTCACAAAAGACCAATCAACGCTTATTACATTTTTGTCACTTTTCATTTATGCTGGTTTGCAACCACTGTTTGGAATTTTATCCGACAAAATCGGAAGACGTCCATTACTCATCGCCTTCGGAGTCCTCGGCACAATTGCAACCGTTCCGCTCTTAACAATGCTTAGTCGTGCCGACAATCAATGGCAGGCTTTTGGATTGATGATGATTGCATTGATAATTGTAAGCGGATACACTTCGATCAACGCTATAGTTAAGGCAGAAATGTTTCCCGCGAAGATCCGTGCGCTCGGTGTAGGATTTCCATATTCAGTTACGGTTGCAATTTTCGGCGGTACGGCTGAATACGTCGCTCTACATTTCAAAAACGCAGGGCACGAATCCTATTTTTATTGGTATGTGTCAGGATGCGTTTTTATTTCGTTGCTGGTTTACATGGCAATGCGTGATACGAAGAAGACTTCGTTGATGGAGGTGGATTAGGAATGCGTAATCCGGAATTCAGGTTCAGATAACCAAACGGAATTACTCAGTAATAACTATTCGTTCAGTCTTCATCGGCACTTCATTCCGTCACAACTATCATTTCACTTTTCAAAACAACCGCTTGCGATTCAATTCTGCAACAATAAACACCCTGCGCAAGAAAAGAATAGATGGGAACTTCTGCATTTCCTTCCGGCAAGTAAATCGTGTTGCTTACTTGTTGCCCCAGCATATTGTAAATTTTCAGTTCTGAACCGAATGGAAAATTACCAGTGATGATGAAATTTCCGTTGCAGGGATTGGGATAGAAAGTTATTGCCGGGTAAACAGTTTCCGGTGTATCGCATTGCCAAACAGAAACATCATCAATAAAATAATAAGTAAACTTCACTGATCCGTCACCCTGAATTGAGTCATATGTCAGTAATGAATCCGGTTTGAACACACCAATAGTCAAGTAGCATTCACCGCCTAACGCAATATATAGGCCTGAAATTTTCGTCCAGCCCGAAGTATCATTCATTATACTGTCATATTCAATCTGAGGTTGGAACGGCAAATTGTACATATTGAATCCCGCATACATTGTATCAGGTGTCGATGAAAGATGCGCTCCCAAAAAATTAACACCGCCCCACGATGAATCGCCCAGTGAAACATAAAATTCGACACAGTATTTTGATCCCGCTTTCAGCGAATCAAACAACCGTATCGTGATGTATTCGCGAGCATTAACTGTAACAAGCTGTGTGTATATTCCAGCATAAGCTACACCGGAGCGCGCAGCTTCAGCCCCAAATCGGTTAATCGGTACATCCATGTTGTCATTCCAAGATTCATTCCAACATTCATTGAAGTAGTCCGGCGTGCTAACCGTCGGACTATACCAGGGAATGCAAAATAAATCTCCATTATACCGAGGGCACGAATCGTAATTCTCAAAGCTAGGATTAGGCACAAGATTCTGCGCACACAACAACTGTGCGAAAAATAAAGTGCCTATCAATCCAACGAGATGCATATTTCAAGAGGCTCTCCCAGCAAGAACCGGGAGAGCTTTTCTAACTATTCGTGAATTATTTCCAACTTACCGCTATCGATCAACTCGCGTCCAATAAAGACTTGAACGAAATACAATCCGTTATCAAGATGAGATACATCAAGGGTAAACATGCCAGATGTAGTGATAAACACACTCTTCACAACTTTGCCTTGCAGGTCAATCACATTAACTACTGCAGTTTGTTCTTCTTCCAACTCAAGGTTACCATTGACAGAGTTACTTGCAGGGTTTGGATACAAACCAATTGATTGCGCTTGATCTGCCTCACTTGGTTCTGTACCATAACGAGCGCTACTCACGCCCGACTCATCAACAATAATTCCAAGCAGAACACGTGCTGCAAAAACCGATTCACCCGCGTCTGCTGCATTCTGCAAAGCAATGTTGTACAAAGTTGTGCTGTCAGCGCTTGAGAATTCATATACTCCCTGCATCCACGTCTGTTGGTAAATTGAATACACCACTTTAAGATTGGTTTCCGAAATATTCGTATCCGTAATATTCGCGAGGATGTTGCCTGCGGCTTGTGCGCTATCTACGGCTGCCATATCCTCGAAGTTACGGAAAATCTTTTCTATCGAATAATCACCATCTTGCCCTCGCTGAGAATTGTATCGTTTGCAAAAACTTTGTAGTAATATAATCCAACAGCCACATCAATAAAAACCGGAACATTATTGTTTCCTTCTGGTAATGAAATTGGATCACAAACAATCTGTCCCAGCATGTTGTAAACAAACAATTCCGTCCCCAAAGGAAAGTTTCCAGTGATATTGAATTGGCCGTTGGAAGGGTTCGGAAAAAAAATTATTTCCGGGTAAACAGTTGCTGATGTGTCGCAGTTCCAAACGGCAACGTCGTCAATATAATAATATGAAAATTGTACCGAGCCATTTCCTTGAATGGAATCATAAGTTAGCAAAGAATCCGGTTTGAATACACCTATGGTCAGGTAACACTCTCCACCTATTGCGGTGTAAAGCCCCGAGATTTTGGTCCAACCAGACGTATCACTGATAACACTGTCATATTCAATCTGGGGCTGAAACGGCAAGTTGTTGAGATAGAATCCAGCATACATCGTGTCTGGCGCCGTGGACAAATGTGCACCTATGAAATTAACTCCTCCCCACGAACTATCACCAAGACTGATGTAAAATTCAAGGCAATATTTAGACCCAGCTTTAAGTGAATCGAGCAAAATTATCGAAACATAATCGCGCGTATTTAAAGTGGTGTAAGGTCCGGCTATTCCGGCATATGCCATTCCTGAGTGCGCAGTTTCTGATCCAAATCGATTAATTGGAACGTCTGGGTTATCATTCCACGACTCATTCCAGCAAGAGTTGAAATAGTCCGGAGAGTTAGAAGTCGGACTATACCAATCCTGCACAACAAAGAATTGACCCGTGTACATTGGACATGAATCATAATCCTCGAAACTTGGATTAGGCACGAGGTTCTGAGCACACAATAGTTGTGTGAAATAAAGATATCCGATCAAAACCAGCTTACGCATTATGTAAAAAATTTCTCCCGGTAGTCATCCGGGAGAAATCGTCCGTTTATTATTCGTGCATTACTTCCAGTTTACTTGTCTCAATGATTTCGCCATCAACGAGCATCTGTACGAAGTACAACCCGCTTTCAAGACCAGAGACATCAATTGTGAACACGCTGGAAACAAATAACTTTTGAGTACGAATAACCTTTCCTTGCAGATCAACAATATTCACTACTGCCATCTGATTTTCCTCAAGCAAAATCAACCCATTGACGTTATCACTGGCAGGATTCGGATAAAGTGTGAAAGA
The DNA here is from genome assembly GCA_964495745.1 of uncultured Chryseobacterium sp. Classification (GTDB taxonomy): domain Bacteria; phylum Bacteroidota; class Bacteroidia; order Palsa-965; family Palsa-965. Next base: position 11,570 of record CAZBYM010000006.1, read on the forward strand.
ATGCGGTTGTTCTTCTGTTTGTCCAATATTGTAACGTGCACTTGATGCGCTGGATTCATCGACAATCAGACCAAGCATGACACGCGCGGCAAATACAGCTTCGCCTGCGTCCGCTGCGTTTTGCACAGCGATGTTGTAAAGAGTCGAACTATCCCCACTGGAGAATTCATAAACACCCCGCATCCACGTTTGATGATAAATTGAATACACGACTTTTAAGTTGGTTTCAGAAATGTTCGTATCCGCAATGTTGGAGAGGATGCTACCTGCGGCTTGTACACTATCTACGGCTGCCATATCCTCGAAGTTACGGAAAAGACCGACATTACTGTTGTCATTAGAAAAGTAGAAGTTAGAATAAAGGCTATCCTGGGGTGAACCAAGTATCATCCATGATGGATTTCCACGCAACATTCTGTGTGCATGCGCGCGACCATAATAACCCTGTTGAGTTCCTACTGCAAAGGAGTTTGGATTCAACACAGGTTCTCCTGCATTTTGTTCGCGTTCAATCAGTGGAGCTGGCGCAGGAGTGTTAAACTGCGGAATATCACAACCCGAAGGATTTGCAGAGTATGTAGTCGTATTCCCAGGAGGTCCAAACAAGCTGCCAGTAAGCAGAAATATACTAGGAGGAGTCGTCGCATCGTGATACCAGAAAATGGTCGGACTAATCCCGCCTGTAATATCAAAATTTATTGATCCTGACCACGTATTACCAGTAGGGGCATCGGTTCCTTGTGTCGGGTGAATCAGTTGATTACCGATGTTTGCTGTTCCTGTTGGGCCATCAAAAAAGAAACCATTAAAGCAGTTTACAAAATCATTGCACGCCAATGAACTACCCGGACATTGGTCCCATGCATATACTCCTGTGCCCAAACGTGTCAGTGTATTGTGCGCAACAATAGTTGTCGGGCTGGTAATCACACTGACCCCGCGAAGATTTTTCGGAGAAGGCAAGTTTGTAGGGGGCGGATTACTCTTCGCGATTGAATTGTAAGTCACTCGAACAGTTGCACAATTATCGACCCGGATACCTTCGTGCAGAGTAGTGTACTGCACATTCGGTTTTTGGAAACTGATCGTGTTGTTAGAAATGTAAACTTGATTTTTCCCAATCAGGCGCTCAACCCAAATCCCGGTTTTACAACGAATGATCGATTGGTTTCCGATGATGTTCAAAACCATATTACCCGGTGTAACAAGTCCAACCCGTATTCCAACTCCGGTTTGATTAGGCATAGCCATCGGAGCCCATATCCTGTTGAAATTGATATTCGCCGATGCGTTGTAGCATTCGAGAAGCAGTATTCCGGTATTGAACGGATATGAAGCCGTAGAATTATTAATGAAATTGTTATTGAGCGTCAAGATACTTTGCTGGCTTCGTTGCACACGTATTCCGAACATATGCACTTTAGTAATAATATTCCAGGTTGCATACACATTATGTCTTTCGAAAACGTCGACTCCGGTAATCATGTTTGTGAATGTGCATGCGCTCAAACCCGCACCACCCACCGTAATTGTTGGCTGGTAAATGATTCCTTTCGCACCAATTGCTACGACTCCTGCTCCCGCGTTGTTGATAGGAAATTCCTGCCATGTTGGATTCATATTGGAAAATAGTCCGTTCACTATTGTTGTGACTGAGTTCCGTGTACGAACTCCTACAAGAATGCCGTCAAACTTATTCTTGTAAGCCGACTGGCTCGCATCACCGATTGTAATGTTGGCGTTGTTTTTAATTTCAATTGCAACTACTGTACGCAAATGATCTGGAGGAAGCGCCGGCAGAGCAGGCAACATCGGACCGTTCATATTGAAAGTTGTTCCGCGTACAATTCCTGTGTGTACACCAGCGTACGTGTTCACCACAATATCTGTATCGTTATTTTGCAGCGTAGAATTTTCAATGAAGAAATTTCCACCGCCATTTGACACCACAGCGTGCTTTGCATAGCGAATTACAGAGCCGTTGATGATCTCGACTTTGGCGGACGGATCAGGAATATAGATGCCGTCCCACATGTAGTTGCACTTTTGTTCAGTAGTGCAGTTATCAAATGTCAAAACTTGTCCGGGCAGAATATTGATTGGGGTGTTGGTCCCGATGTTGATCACGTCACAGTTCTGGAAAGTAATCGGAACATCAACGGTGAAAACTCCGGTGATATAAATATCGTTTATGCTTTGAATCGGATTACCATATAAGCTTATCGCCTGAGATGCGAGCATATTGTCAATACGAATATCCGGACTTCCAACTAGCCAATCGCAACACTCAGGAATAGTCATGGTATCGTAACCCGTGCAGTCACTGGTCTGATCCCATACCGATAGAATGACGTATCCACCCAGGTTGCCCCAGTTAATGTTGATCGAACAACCTGAAGCGGTGTACGATGACGATGTTGCATTGTCATATACAGTCCACGTGTACACCATGTTCGGATCACATGGATTTGCGGTGTAAGTCAGGAATCCATTGCCGCAGTTATTGGTTTGCCATCCATTGATGTTGGCCATAGGTCTTCCTGGCTGAGAGGTGACCTGATCCGTGCACGTATAGGTATTGTTAGCAGTCCAAATGATATGGGTTACGGTGTACTGAACATTGTTCTGTGTAAACACATGAGAAGGATTTGATGAAGTAGAAAAGTTATTTGCTCCTGATGCCGGGTCACCGAAGTCCCACCATTCAGAGACAATCAGCTGAGGACAAAACGTGCTGTTATAATAATTGACGGCATCGCAATCATCTTGCCAGGTGAAGCACGGATCGGGGACCCGCTCTAACGTAATATCATCAATATAATAATAGGAACCCAAGTTAAGATTGGTGTTGGATATCGCGAAAGGATTCCATGAATAGGGAAGAGGAGCAGGAACGACCGCAGGATGCTGCTGTACCAAATCAATTTCGAACGAACCAATCGTTATCCATTCCTCAACTCCCGTTGCCTGAAATGTATAACTGATCGGCACCCATCCTTGCGTAGTGGTAATTGCCGTTGTGCAGACAACTTGTGGGGTAAAATTATCCAGAACAGGATACAGCCAAGACTGTATCGGTTGTGCACTGGAAATACATGCTCCCAGATTTTCAACTGCATATCCCGAGTAATCCGCGAGACTGACCCAGAAAGTTAATGTGTACCATTCGCCAGCGATCAGTGGCTGTTGAAGCTGCTGCTGAATATATTCACGATAATCTCCTTGCTGATCATAATAGCAGAAAATACCAGCATACGCGGTTCCTGAATGTGCACTTTCAGCACCAGTGAAGTTACCCGGTGCACCTACCGGTCCGCCAGTCGGGTTCGTATTCGCGCCAACGGTAAAGTAGTCTACTGATCTGCCAGAGCCGGGCACTGACGGTCAGCTGGCGTTCCCCCAATTGCAGACATTATCTGATACGAAGTTGCCCAGTTGTTGACTTGCACTTGGCCACATATTTAATTCCAAATCCGGATTGCAAACGAGTTGGCATCCATCTGTTGTGCATGGCGGACACGGTCCACCTGATGCAACGCTGTTCAAGCACACATTCAGCAAACCATTGTTCGAATTCGACCGTGTAACCTTAACCAAATAATTCACAGACACAGCAATATTTGATCTGAGCACGACTTCACCTATATCCTGAAATCCTGATTGAACCAAAGTCAACGAATTACATGTTCCGGAATACAATTCTGCTCCTGTAATTGAAGCGGGATCATTGGGCGGAACAGAGATATTGATACTGCACCACGAAGCTGCGTTTCCGGAATTGAATGAGAACCATACTATCGAGTCATTGACCGTGTAGATGTCACAGTCATCAATAGTTAATGACAAAGGGGCAGCACAGGTTTGTGCCAGAGCATTTTCAGTCAGCATCGTGGTTAAGCAGAAAGTGAGAAACAAGAGCATTTGTCTTGCGCGTTTGAGATTTTTTTTCATGTGATTGTTGTTTGCGTTTATTGTTTAGAGTGCTCAGTACTTTGTTTCTATTATTGAACTTTACTGTTAATACTGAATAATAATCAACTCGCTGAACAACAACATACCTGAAAAAATCAAGATTGTTGTGTGTACAAACGAACTTGGCACGTGGTTTTCACCATTGCCTGAAACATCGCCATGCTGAGGGTCACAGCAAAACTTTCAAAATATGATTTTCAACGTCCGGTGTTGTAAGCATCAAACAGCCAAGGGGGAATTCGACTGAATTAACTCAACGTGGATTCCGTTTGTTGAACTAGGAATACGATGCAATATATATCATTCTTCAATGCGAGTCAAGGGATGACTGCAAAGGCTGGAATAATTCTATCGCATTATGATACACATCCAACGCGAGATTTGCGCGGCAGCGTTATTTGAGAAGAGAAATAGTGGTATTACCCCAACAGCTCCTCAAAAGAATCCGTCAGAAAAACCGAAATAATTTCTTTACGATACAATCGTGTGAACACATCATTCTCTACGATGCGCGCTTTCTTGATGGCCTGAGAAATCAAAAGACTGATGTCGTCTTTTCGCGAGCCTTTTACAACAACCGGTTTCGGATCAACTCCTCCAAGAACAATTTTTATTTTTCCCGCATCGTTAATGGAAACAGCGGTGGTGAGCGAGGTAAAATCTACACTCTTACGCCAACGAAGTTTTTTGAAAACGCATTTGTAATTACTTACCAGCGGCAAATGAACGGAAGAGAGAATCGCGGAGCCTTCAATTTTGCGCGGACGTAATCCGTTGCCGGTGTAAATATCTTCCAACGGACAAATGTATCCTCCATCCTGATTGACAACATTGATTGTTGCATCAAGACTGATCAGAATAGGCGCGAGATCAGAAACAAATTTTGAAAAACAGTTCTTTTTTCCACCCGTTGCAATACAAACATCTCCATCGCATTTCAGACAAAGACCAACTGCATCGCGCCACCACTCCGATTGGTTGAAAAATATACACCTGTTCTCGCACAATAAATTTCCTCCAAGAGTCGCCGTATTCCTGATTACAGGAGTGGCAATGCTGGAAATAGCTTTAATCAATTCCGGAAATTTCTGAAGTATGTTTTTGTTTCTGGATAACTCATCGAGTGTGAGCATGGAGCCGATGTGGAGATAACCTCCGGCACGATTTATTGTATGTAATTCCTCAATCGAAGAAAGATCAATGATGCAATCGAAGGATTCGTTCCCCTGGAATTTATTCACCAGCACATCCGTCCCGCCAGAAATGTATCTGGAATTCTTACGACCGGTTGCGAATTGTATCGCCTCCTCCACGCTTTTCGGAATCAAGTATTCTCGTACATCAATCATGGGCGGTTACTGTTGAATTAACTTGTTCTTTCTTGTGCATCAGTGCGAGAACATCTTCCGGTGTAATCGGCAGTCGCGTGATGCGTATTCCAACAGCATCGTAAATTGCGTTTGCAATAGCAGGAATCACAGGATGAAGTGCTCCTTCACCACATTCCTTTGCGCCATATGGTCCTTCCGGATCATTCGTCTCAATGATGTTCGTGGCGATATCGGGCGTGTCGAGACTCGTTGGTATTTTGTAATCGAGAAAATTATTGTTGATGAGAAGTCCTTCGTAATATTTCATCTGTTCACTCAACGCCTGACCAATGCCCATGTGCCACGAACCTTCAAGCTGACCTTCTACTGCAAGTGGGTTGATTGCTTTTCCGCAATCGTGGGCTCCCCATACTTTCACGAGCGAAACATGTCCGGTTCGCGTATCTACTTTTACTTCTGCTGCACAAGCTCCGAAGCTGTACGATGGACTTAATCCGGCTCCTGATCCTTTGAAGTCTCCACCTAATTTCGGGGAAATATATTTTCCGCTCACGTTTACTGCCCCACGATTCGCAGTGAGAATTTCTACAGCTTTCATCCAGGAAATATCAACTTTGCCATCTTCGCTGTAAATTTTTTCTCCGGCAACAATAATTTTATCAGCGGATGCTCCTGTCTTCGCACTTATTGCGACAATGATTTCCTTCTTCAGATTCTCTGCTGCATCTTTCGCGGCATTGCCCGCCATGAATGTAACGCGACTCGAATAACTTCCAAGATCAACCGGCGTTGTTAATGTGTCTGCTGCAATTACGAAAACTTTTTCGGAAGAAATTCCGAGTACTTCAGCTACAATCATTGCAAGCATCGTATCGCTTCCCTGGCCAATATCACTGGCCCCACTCGCAATCAACACGCGACCATCGAAATCGAGTTTGAGATGTACAGTTGATTGCGGAAGTTCATTCCACACAATGGGCAACGCACTTCCGCTGATGAAAAATCCACAACCAACACCAAGTCCCTGACCATACGGAAGCTTTCCGTGTTTCTCTTTCCACATACTTTGGTCGGCGACTTTCAGTAATGATTCTCGACTTCCGTTTGAAGTGATTCGATATTGCCCGACAGTGATTGAATTTGGAGGAAGAAAGTTTTTGAGTCGTAAATCCACAGGATCGAGATCAATCTTGTGTGCAATGTCATCGATCAGTGATTCAACTGCGAAACGGGAATTCACCGCACCGTGTCCACGCATTGCGCCACATTGCGGTTTGTTTGTGTAAACGCGAAATGTTCTGAAACCGAAATTGTCCAATTTGTACGGAGCCTGGAGTAACACGCCATTGTAATACGAAGTCACTACACCGAAACTTCCGTACGCTCCGCCGTCAATTGCAATGTCGGCATCAAGCGCATGCAATGTTCCATCGTTCTTTGCACCGAGACGCACAGTCATCTCAGATGGATGTCGTCCGTGATTTGTGAGAAAAACTTCTTCCCGCGATAATTTCACACGAACCGGTTTTCCTGTTCTTCTCGCGAGTTCAGAAATAATAATCTCGTGTGGAAATGGATCACTCTTTCCTCCGAATCCACCACCAACGAACGGTTTGATTACGCGAACGCGACTGAGCGGAACATTCAACACTTTCGATAAAGCACGATGAAGATAATGCGGAACTTGAGTTGCCGTAATAATGGTCAATCCGTTTTCATCCCACCAGGCTGTTGCCGCATGTGGCTCCGTAAAGCCATGCGAAACTCCGGCGAAACTGAATTTGAGTTCTGAAACAATATCGGATTCTGCAAATGCTTTGTCCTGATCACCGAATCGCAGTTCTGCTTTTTTGTGAATGTTGTTATTGAACTTCGTGTGTGCGTGAATTTTCTCGTTCAACCCAACGTCATTCAACGATTCGCGGATTTTGAGAAATGGCACGAGTGGCACATATTTCACACGGATAAGCGAAGCCGCATGTTTTGCGATTTGTTCAGTATCTGCTGCAACGGCTGCGATGATTTCTCCCGCGTATCTTGTTTTTTCAACAGCCATGGCGGTTTCGTCCTGAGAAATAGGAAGCACGCCAAATTTTTCAGGAATATCTTTTCCGGAAAGAATAGCATGAACGCCCTTCAATGCGAGTGCGGCGGAAATATCAACTTCTTCGATTCGCGCATGTGAATATTTGCTTCTGAGAAAACTGCAATGAAGAGCATTCTTCACATTCAAATCATCCGCATATTCTGCGCTTCCGTTTGCTTTTCGTTTTGCTTCAATTGAAGGTCGCGGTTTGCCCACGTGATGGAATTCATCCATTTCACTCTTCACTTTGGCAACTTTTTTCCCGCTCTTTTTCTCAGCGGAATATTCCATGATTGCATCCAGAATTTTCTGGTACCCTGTACAACGACACAAATTTCCTGATACTGCCTCACGCAAATCGTCTCTTGAAGGTGATTCGTGTCGGCTCAAGTAATCGATAGCGATCATCACCACTCCCGGAGTGCAAAACCCACATTGAATTGCTCCTTTCTCCACCATTTTTTCCTGGAGTCCGCTTAACTCCGGTTTGTCGGCTACTCCTTCAATGGTCAGAATCGTGGCGTTGTCGAAGCGGGCTGCAGGTGTAATACAGGAAAGAACAGCTTTGTTATTTACAATAACGGTGCAAGCGCCGCAACTTCCCTGATCACAACCTGTTTTTGTTCCTGTCAGTCCAACTTTTTCGCGGATGACGTGCGAAAGCATTTCATCTTCTTTCACCAGGAGATCGTGCGTCTTTCCATTTACATTTAATCGGATTTGCTTCATGTGCGCACAATTTGGGGGTTTGTTAATTCAAAGCTCAATCTCATTTCTTTTTTGGTTGATGAAACATGCAATCTCAAAATTGCAAAGGGGAGAATTCATATTCCATGAGGCCAATCATAAAGTGTTTTTTCTCTTTGTTCATATTCCTGCACCAATGCTCTTGCCTCCATCGACGTAAATAACCTGACCTGTGATGAATTGTGTCCGTTCATCACAGAGAAAGCTCACCGCCTGAGCAACATCAACTGGCTTACCAATACTTTGTGTGGGTTGTGCTTTGATCAGTTTGTCTTTCACTTCATCAGAAAGATTTTGTGTAAGAGGAGTATCGATCAAGCCAGGAGCGATTGCATTAACAAGAACGTTGCTGCTTCCCAATTCCAAAGCGAGAACACGTGTCAAACCAACAAGTCCTGCTTTTGAAGCTGAGTAGTTGGACTGACCTCGATTACCAAGCCATGCCCTCGAAGTGATGTTGACGATTCTTCCGCTTTGTTGTTGTTTCATAATTAACGCTGCTTCTTTACACAGCAACCATGGCGCTTTGAGATTGATTCCAATTACAGAATCAAAATCGTCAACCGGCATTTTCCAGATCATGTTATCGCGAATGATTCCTGCGTTGTTGATCAGGACATCAACACGTCCGTACTTCTGAACGATGGTTTCAAAAAGTGCTTTGACTTCATTCTCTTTGCTGATATCGCAAGAGAGAAAAGCTGCGGTTGAAGTAGAATGAGTCAGGACAAATTTTTCGCCTCTCTCTTTGTCGACATCAACTGCAATTACAAAACAGTTATCTGCAATGAGACGATCTGCAATGGCGCGACCAATTCCTTTCGCTGCACCTGTAACGATAGCGATTCTCTTATTCATGAACTACGGTGTTTTTTACTTCGATAAGTTTTGCAAGAATGCTCAGTGCAATTTCTTTCGGTCCTTGCGCGTGAATAGGCACACCCATGGGCATATCAATTCTGTTCAGTTGATCTTCGCTGGCAATTTTCGCATCCTGAAACATTTTTCTGGTTACTTCAACTTTTCTGTGGCTACCAATCATCCCGAGATAGCGATGGGGCTTGCCAATACAATAACCAAGAATGTCCCGGTCAATTGCGTGATCGTGCGTCATAATGCAGATGAAGGTGTTGCCATCAAATTTCAATGCCTGAATCGCGACCTGATGATGTAGATTCATTTTATTGATTTTATCTCCGCAAATCTGATCAATGTATTCCTTCCGCGCATCAATCACGTAAATGTCGAAACCAAGGTCGGTGGCAAGAGATGACAACGCCTGGCCCGTATGGCCCGCTCCAAAAATGTACAGTTTCATTTTTTCCATCTGTGGTTCGATATATATATTGACCGTTCCACCACAACACATTGAGTGCTGATGAAGCAAATCGTGACGATACAAACCCGGCTTACGGTTAGCCAGAGCTTCAAGCGCGTTCGTGATTACTTTTTTTTCCAGATCGCCGCCACCAATTGTTCCGGTTATTGATCCGTCGGAATTAACAATCATCTTAGCTCCTGTTTTTGCAGGCGAGGAACCTTTCGTGTCCACCACAACGCATACTGCAAAAGACGAAACGTCTTTATCTCTATGCAGTATGTCGATGAAGTTTTCCATCGTTCAATTTGTTAGTTCCGTGTGAAAATGACGATCAAAATCTTCGAGTGTATTAATGTTCTGACAAATCAGGTCGCTGTTAACCTCAACATATTCCTTACTGAACTGTGAGAAATACTCGTTGAGTGGAACAGATGTAATATTGTTAAATCTCAAATCATCAAGCACCCGCTTACTTAATAGTACCGGATGCCCAGCTTTGCCTTTATTTGTTGGCAAAACAATATCAGCATCGCTTTTCGCGGAATTCAAAATCGACAGTACAGCGCGTGGCAGTTGCGGCTGATCGATGTTGTGAACAAATGCTCGGTCTGCAGAAATACTTGTCGCGCCAAGCTTCAAAGAATAGATTCTATCTCGCTCCGGCTCCGAATTCATGATACAAATCATATTATTGCGCACTCTTTTCGTGAAATGCGCCCACTTCTCTTCGCAAAAAACATTGTTTAATACGAGGATTTTTTCGTCTGCAATTCCATCATAAAGCGCGCAGATCATTTCTGCAAAAGTTTGTCCGTTTACCTGTAAAAAAGCCTTCGGGTAGCCCATGCGGGAGGAGAATCCTCCCGCGAGAATTATGAGTCCAGTGTTGTGCTTTTTTGATCTAGTCATTCGATTGCATAATTGCTATTCCGCGATCTAAACTATTACACGTTCTACCATGAAAATATGATCCGAATCATTTTAATACGAAACCAGTTACGATTGCTTTGTATAGAGTTAACTATTTGAAGGGTATTACAGATTGAATCAGACAAAGAAAAATGAAATCACTCGAGAGCATTATTACAGAAGCAGCATCACTTTCATTCGATCTCAATTTTGATTATGCAAAAAAGTGGAAGGCTGAAAAAAACGATCGTGTGTTGGTTGGGTATCTGCCAATATATTTTCCGCGAGAAATTGTTCATGCAGCAGGTGGACTAGCCGTCGGAATAATGGGAGTTGGCGACAGAAAACAAATTATCCGCGGCGATGCATACTATCAATCGTATATCTGTCACCTTCCAAGAGGAATAATAGAATTGGCATTGGATGGGAGTCTGGACGCTTTTGATGGATTTGTTTTCCCGGCAATTTGTGATTGTGTTCGGAATCTTTCCGGAATGTTTAAGCTTAGCAACAAAGGCAAGTTTCAGCGCTACTTTGATTATCCACAAAATTTCGATCAGCAAATCGGAGGTGTATTTTATCGCGGAGAACTCGAAAAAATTATTGATGATGTGAAAAACGTGAATGGTCACGTTATTACTACGGAGGAGTTGAACAATTCCATCGCACTTTTTAATAAAAACAGAAGATTGATCGAGGAAATATATTCGATCAGACAGGAATTTCCTTGGCGTTTGACTGCCGTAGACACATATTACATTCTTCGCGCAGGCCTTACCCTTCCAGTGGATATTCACAACACAATGCTTGAAGAAGTGGTTCATCATATTCGCAAAGAGCGTGGAGAGCCAATGGACAACATTCGCGTCGTGATCAGCGGATCGTTCTGCGAGCAACCACCGATAGGATTGATTAAGTCTATTGAACTGGCAGGATGTTATATTGTTGACGACGATTTTATTCTTGGTTCGCGATGGATTCAAGGTGACGTTGCCGAAAACACGTCCGATCCACTTGGAGCATTAGTTGACGCATATCTTGGCAAGAGCACGTTTTCGTCTGCTGTTTATGATGTTGGAAATCCAAAGGGAAAACGCCTTGTAAAATTGGCTCAACAGCGAAAAGCGGATGGAGTAATATTCAGCGCTGCAAGTTTCTGTGACCCGGCTTTACTCGACCGTCCGGAAATGCAAAAGGAATGTGATGCCACTGGAATTCCGCAAATCAATTTTCAATACCACGAGAATACCGGACAGTTCAAAGTAATTAAAGAACAAGCGGGAACTTTCTCTGATTCAATTAAACTCTGGGCTTAAAAAACATTTGTTATGTCAGATCCGCAAGAAGCAGTTAAAGAAAAGAGTATGGTCATCCAAAAGGAAATGCTGGCCACTTTATTCAAAGAACTGAGCACCGCGCAGGAAACAGGAAAGAAAGTGGTTTACACGTTCGTGCCTGGTAACGTTACAGAATTGATTCTCTCTTTTGATATGCTTCCTGTGTATCCGGAGATCAATGCATTGCAATCCGGAATGAGAAAAAAATCAGCTTCATACATTCGTGAAGCAGAAAAGCTTGGATTCTCTGAAGACGTGTGCACGTATGTGAAGTGCGATATCGGAATGATGCTCAATGGAAATATCGGCCCAACAGGAGAAAAACTTCCGCCTCCGGATTTGTTATTGCTGAGCTATACAGGATGTTTCACATTCATGAAATGGTTCGAGAATCTCGAGCGTCTTTACCCAGGAGTTCCAGTAGCGATGTTGCACACTCCTTATCAGGAAGACGGTAAAATCACTGCTGAGCAAATAGAATACATGGTGAAACAGCTAAAAGAAGATGTGATTCCGAAAATGGAGCAGGTATCCGGAAAGAAATACGATGAGAAGCGACTTTCCAAAATGATGGAGAATAGTGTGAAAGCAGAAGACCTTCTCGTGAAAATTCTTGAGAGCGCGAAACACAAACCTTCTCCAATCGACGCATATTTCGCTGGAGTTTATTACATCGGACCTATTTTCACTGCATTCCGCGGCACCCAAGCGGCGGTGGATTATTACACCGAATTGTACAGCGAGGTTCAGGAACGGATCAGGCTCGGTCTCGGGCCGATTACTCCGGAAGGAGAAATCAAGGAGGAAAAATATCGCCTTGTGGTTGAAGGTCCTCCGAACTGGACAAACTTCCGCGAGTTCTGGAAGATATTTTATGATATGGGCGCCGTAATTGTTGCTTCATCTTATACAAAGGTGGGTGGAGTATATGATCTCGGTTTTCGTCACGATCCGAAACAGCCACTCGAAAGTCTTGCGCGATATTGCATGGGATGTTATACGAACATGAATCTTCCGCAACGCGTGAACCTGCTCGCAGACTACGTAAAAGATTATAAGGCGGATGGATTTCTGATCAATTCAATCAAGAGTTGCAATTCGTTCTCTGCTGGTCAACTCATGATCATGCGCGAAATCGAACAACGTGCTGGAGTTCCGGTAGGTTTCGTTGAATCTGATCTGGTTGATCCACGCTATTTCTCTTACGCGAACATCAAGAACCGTCTGGAGTCGTATTTCCAGATGCTCGAGCAACGAAAAATCATCATGACTCACGAAGAACCTGAAAAAACGAAAGACGCTGTATCATGAGCAAATATTATTTAGGAGTTGACCTCGGATCTACAACCTCGAAAGCGGTTATCATCAATGAAAATGATGAAATCATCGGACGCGGAATTACAAACACACGTGCAAATTATTCTGTTGCCGCCGATATTGCGCGCATGGAAGCAACGTACAACGCTAGATTCTCCGTATTGAAAAAGAATCTTGAAACAGAGATGGAAGCAAATCCGGAATACCGGAAATACATCTCTGATCTGGAGTGCGCTTTTCAATATGAACAGTTCAGAATCCGCATTGACAGATTGGGACAAGAACTACTCAAAACCACTGAAACGTTTCTCACCGGCGAAATGCGCGAGAAAGTAATTACATGCCTCCGAGAAATCCGGAAAGTGATGAAGCCGAAAATCAAGATGGAGTATCTCTACGGAAATCTCGCCTCTAAAAATCAGTTTTTTCGGGACATTGTTTCTGAAAAGTACAATGAAGAGGTTCTGAAATTCGGCCAGGATCTTTTTGAACCTCTCATGACTGTCTGGGACAAGAGCATTACGCCCGCTGAAAATGAAGTGGTAAGTTTCAACTTTTCTGAGCTTATACATAAAGCAATGGAGCGGCTCAAAGAAAAGTCCAACTCGTTGCCCGATA
>CAZBYM010000007.1:0-24732 GCA_964495745.1 uncultured Chryseobacterium sp.
GCGGACAAACACATTCTTTCTCGGGGTGATTGTAGTATCCGCAAGGACATGGATTCATTGAAGAAACCAACATGAATCCAGCAGGATAATTCACAGAAAATTTTGCGCGTGAAATTGTCACGACGCGATCTTCCAATGGTTGGCGCATTACTTCCAGAACCGTGCGTTTGTATTCCGGCAATTCATCAAGGAATAATACACCATTGTGCGCCAATGAAATTTCTCCGGGCTGCGGATTTCCTCCGCCTCCAACCAATGCCACATCGGAAATCGTATGATGCGGAGCGCGAAACGGTCTCAACGTAATGAGTCCTTTGTTCTTGCCTGTTTTTCCAGCTACAGAATGAATCTTGGTTGTCTCAAGTGCTTCTTCAATTGTCATTGGAGGAAGAATTCCTGGCAATCTTCGTGCAAGCATAGTCTTGCCAGCCCCGGGAGGGCCGATCATCAAAATATTATGTCCTCCAGCAGCTGCAATTTCAAGAGCGCGTTTAATATTTTCCTGGCCGCATACATCTGCAAAATCAAATTCTTCACTGTTGTGCGTTGCACTCAGCATATTGTTGACATAAACATATGGAAGCAAAAGCACGTCACCTTGCAAGTAAGAAATTACATCTTTGATGTGTTGCACTCCATACACTTCTACACCTTCAACAACACCGGCCTCTCCCACATTTTCCACAGGGAGAATGATTCTCTTGAATCCAGATTCCTTTGCTCTGACTGCCATCAACAGGGCGCCGCGAACTGGTCTTAGTGTTCCGTCTAAGGCTAATTCGCCCATGATAATTGAATCATCGAGCGTAGCACTGTTCAACTGATCAGATGCTGCGAGCATTGCAATGCTGATCGGAAGATCGTATGCGGAGCCTTCTTTGCGTACATCCGCCGGAGCAAGGTTGATCGTAATTTTTTTTCCGGGAATCCGGTAGCCATTATTTTTCAGAGCAGCGTCGATTCTCTGTTGCGATTCTTTGATCGCAGAATCCGGTAATCCCACAATGTGGAAATTAATTCCGGTATCAATATTTACTTCAATTGTGACTACCGTTGCTTCAATTCCGAAGACGGCGCATCCAAACGTTTTTACCAAAGACATAACAGTACAATTAACAAAAGACAAACTCTCAAAAGCACAAAGGCCATATAAACACGCATCAACTAATTCATACAAATGTATAAACTTTTTGTTTATATCCACAAAATTGGAAATTAGAGTTTTTCACGAAAAAACATTGCGGTATGGATTTTGTTATCTTTAGAATCGTCCAAAACAACGTCAGATGAAAAAAGTTTACGCGGCCTTAACAGGAATCCTATTTTCTCTAAGTATTTCTGCACAAACTCCGGCACAACCTAACAATTGCTACACGAAGTGGGAACAAAAATTCGAAGAACGTGGAGGTGAAGATGTCAAAGACGGAGTTCACGAAGATGTGATCATTACTGTCAGAACAGGGGCTGAAGCGTTGTGTTGGACTGGAAAAGTTGAAGTAAAAGGCGGCGTCATCATTTCTATGCAGCGCAAATTACAAGATGGCAGTTACGAAGAGTATAAACCCAAATTGAAGTTCGATGTTCCTATGAAAATTGTAAATGGAATTTCTGTTTCTCTTCTGGGAATCGACGATGAGCTGATCAATGTTATTTTTCCGAAAACATTGAAGCCGAAAAAAGTTGGGTATTCATCAGCACCGGAGCCACCGCAGGATTAGTAGTCAGTATCAGTGGTCAGTAATCAGTAGTCAGTAGTCAATAGTCAGGGGTGGAACTACTTCGATAACTTGTCTGCCCTTTGAAGTTGCCAGGAGATAAATTCCATTTTTCCTTTGGGTGATGCAATTGAATCTTCGTAAGCAACGAAAACTGTTGAGTCAGACTTAATATCTGTCCCCTTTTTTATCAATGGAATTCTCTTTCTTGATCCATCGCGATACAACCAGAAGAAACGATTTTCCATTGATTCCCGTACCGTACGAAAATCTTCATTGAGCAAAATTTCCCCATTGCTGTCAAACTTAAAAAACAGAGTGTCGGCAGTACTCCGCACTTGAGTTTTTGTTTTCTCATCATTCGTGAATGTTGACCGAATTTCACCCGTGTATCCAGCCTCAATAAAAAACACATAAACCGGAGGTCTGTATGGTTCGCGTTGATTGAGATACCAAAGTAGAGGACCCAACACAAACACGACCTGAATCAAAACTTCTAGTTCCCAAGCGAAATTCAATTTTGAAAGTCCGATGGAAACACCAAGAAAAATTCCAGCACCCACCAATAAATAATAAATCCAATCGGGATTCACAGTGTCACCAACCGCGTTCCAGATTACTATGAAAATAAATATGGCCACGAGCAACCAAGCCACCAATGCCAACGGATACGCGTACCACTTCATGTTGCGGATATTATTGAACTGCCCGGGGAGAAAATTATGCTTCTTTCAGTTGGAACTCGTAGAATTCCATGATCTGATTTGCAAGTAACTTCTTGCAGGCTTCATCCACTTTGGCGTGCGCAACTTCCTTCGAAGCCGCTTGAACTTCCAATGTGATGTGCTTGCCGATTCGCACATTTTCAATTTCGGGCAAACCTAGATTTTTCATGCTCCCGGTAACTGCTTTTCCTTGAGGATCAAGAAGTGCCTTTAGTGGCATTACGTCGATTTCTGCGATGAATTTCATTTCGTCAATGTGCTAATTTGCTGCCTTCGACTCCGCTCAGTCTGACAAATCTGAGCTTCAAGTGAAAGTCGGACAAAGTTAATAAAGGTTACGGTTCTGAAGTTCCGGAATCCAGGTTTGTTAGTAAACCAACTAAGCCTGTGGAGAACTCTTTTTTGTCAATGCAAATACCATCGACAAGACGATATAAAACAGAATAATCATTGGAAATGCGCCTAGTTTTAGCAATGCAAAAAGTCCAGCGGCCAGAATCAGAAAAATATAGCGGATCTCATTCCCTTTCCACTTCATCGACTTGACTTTAAAAGAGAACATTGGTATCGGTGAAATCAACAGGATCGAAAGCACAACAGTAACACCAATCAATGTCCACTGCGAATGCCAGAATTCCATAAGCGAATACGAAATAGCTCGAACGGTTACCATTGTATTGGGCACGTAATCATTCACTAAATATGTGAAACCATTATATGAGAAATATTCAGTGTTCTGCAGATTGAACATGAGTGGTAACCCGCAAACGAGCAAAGCGTTCGCTAATGTTGGCAATCCAATAAATGAATCCGATTGATTCGTGTCGACATTAAACTTCGCCAATCGTAATCCGGAAAACAATGGAATCAGAAACCCGAGGTAAGGCAAACAAAACTTCCACTGATCTTGTCCCCACACTTCTGCGGGTGTTGCTGTAAAACGCAGCATTTCAAACATCACCATTCCCGGAACAACTCCGAATGTAACCATGTCAGCTAGAGAATCAAGCTCTTTTCCCATTGGAGAACCTTGTTTCAATGCCCTTGCAACAAATCCATCCAGAAAATCAAAAACACATGCAATCATCACCAGATAAACTGCGATTCCGATATTTCCGTCAATGATATTTGGAATTGCGATGCAGCCGCATAACAGATTGCCCAGCGAAAGAAGATTTGGTAAGGAGAAAATTTTCATGTTATGTCAGTGAATGAACCCATTTTGTTGACTTCTCGACTGCGCTCGAAGTGACAAAATGGTCACGTTGCGGTTCCCGAAGATCGTTTCTTAATCACATTATTTATTACCGAAAGTAGAATATACAAGACGATGATTAATGGAAGCGCGATAAACTTCAACACTACAAGCATGATCAAACTTATCGCAAGAAACATATAACGGATTTCATTCCCTTTCCATTTGAAGGACTTCAGTTTAAGCGAGAACAAAGGCAATTCGGCAATGAGTAGATAAGACATAATCAGACAAATTCCGAGCAAATAATATGGCGTTTCGAAAAATGGATGGATCCATGACGGTAGCACATTCTCAGCTACCAATGGAAGCGAGCAAATTAAAATAGAATTGGCCGGAGTTGGCACACCAATGAATGAATCGCTTTGTCGCTTGTCAATGTTAAATTTGGCCAATCGTAACGCGGAAAATAAAGTGACAATGAAAGAGGGAATCGCCCAGCGCATTGGATGACTATTAAACAACTCAATTGGACTGTAACGGCAAATCATCGAGATCAGGACAAACATCACAACCCCCGGCACAACACCAAACGTCACCATATCGGCCAAAGAATCCAGGTCCTTTCCAATTGGAGAAAATTGCTTCAATGCACGAGCAGCGAAACCATCGAGAAAATCCAATACAGCCGCAACTCCTACAAGGTATGCCGTCGTGACAAGATCACCCTCAAATGCAAAAACAATCGCGATGCAGCCGCAAGCGAGGTTACCTAGAGTAAGAAGATTTGGGATAGAGAAGAGTTTCACGGAACGAAGATAGAAATCAGTGCGCAGTAATCAGTACGCAGTCGGCAGTAAATTCCACAAACTGCCCACTGCGCACTGCGTACTGCGTACTATCTTTACCCAATGGGTTTCAACTCCCTCCATTTCCTCTTTTTCCTGCCAATCGTTTTTGTGCTGCATTGGATGTTGCCGCATAGATGGAGATGGATGTTGTTGCTTGGCGCGAGCTATTATTTCTACATGAGCTGGAATCCATGGTTTGGAATTTTACTTTGCGGAACAACGCTCATTGATTGGTGGTCGGGATTGCAAATTGAAAAAGCAAATTCGCTGACAAAGAAAAAAGGATTTCTCCTCCTCAGTATCCTCAGCAATCTCGGTTGTCTGGCCGCCTTCAAATACAGCGCATTTCTGTACAACACATTCGAGTGGACAAGTTCAACGATGAGCGGTGATGCGCCGAAATACATGGCAGCGATTCTCATTCCCGTGGGATTATCCTTCTACGTTTTTCACTCATTGAGTTACACCATCGATGTCTATCGCGGAAAAATTCCTGCAGAAAAACATCTTGGAATATTTGCCCTGTTTGTTTCTTTCTTTCCTCAACTTGTTGCAGGTCCGATTGCACGTTTCGGAGAACTTGGTGTTCAATTTCATCAACGACACTTCCTGAAAAACGAAATGCTCCTAACAGGTGCGCGTCTTGCTATTTGGGGTTACTTCAAGAAAATTGCAATTGCCGATCGCCTCGCCGATTATGTAAATCCGCTTTTTGATCATCCACAAAATTATGATGGACTCACGCTTTTACTTGGAGGATTTTTCTTCGTCGTGCAAGTGTATTGCGACTTCTCAGGATATTCCGACATCGCAACCGGGATCGCGCGCATGTTTGGATATGAACTCAAGCTCAATTGGAGAAGACCGCTGCTGTCAAAATCATTGCATGAATTCTGGTCAAGAAATCACATCAGTATGACAACTTGGTTCCGCGATTATTTGTATGTTCCTCTAGGAGGAAGTCGGGTTTCTTATCCGCGCTGGCTTGGAAATTTGTTTCTGGTATTTGTGATCAGCGGATTGTGGCACGGTGCGAGTTGGACGTTTGTCGCATGGGGTGCGATGCACGGAATAGCATATATTCTGGAAATTCTATTGAAAGGAAAATTCAAAATTCCATTTCTCGGTTGGCCTTACCTTATTTTATTTCACACGATTTCCCTCATCGCCTTCCGCGCCAATTCTTTTGTGGATCTGAAAATTATCTACTCACGAATTTTCAGTTTTGATTGGAGTATAACCAAAGCATTTATTGAATTACGAACCCTACACGATCTTCTGCCATTGCTCATTGGAATCTTTGGAATTGTTTTTCTCTTCCTGAAAGAATCAAGCGAAGAAAAAGCATGGTTTGTGAAATTACCACGATTCGAATATGTATGGCGACCTGTTTTTTACACCTTGCTTTTTGTAACAATGTTTGCGATCGGACAATTCAGTGCTAACGAATTTATTTATTTCCATTTCTGATGAAACGCGCGCTTATCTATACGCTGATTGCACTTGGCTTACTTTACATAGTAAGGGCATTGGAGTATGAAGGATTGCGAAAAAATAAAGGAGGAGAGTTTGCCAAGCTCCGCACAGTATTCGAGGAAGAAAATCATTTCGATATTCTCGTTATTGGATCTTCACGAGCTGAATGTCAATTCTACACTCCACTCATTGATTCCATCACGGGAATGTCTTCTTACAATATTGGAATGACAGGAGCAGTTATGCCTTTAATTGCTGCCACGCTGGATGCATATCTCGTAAACAGCTCTGCTCCTAAATATGTTATTCTTAATCTTGATCTTCATTCTCTTGGCGACAATTGTGATACTGTTTACAAATTCCCTCGCTACTTCGCATTTCTTGAAAATGAAAAACTCTACGAAGGATTGGTAGCAAGAGATCAGAGGTTCTTGTTTTTCAAATGGCTTCCATTCTACAGCATGCCGTATTACAGCAATCGCTATTTCAGCAATTCTGTACGTGGCTGGCTTGATCAACCTACCAAATACGATGCGGATTACGAACTCGGATTCGCTCCATCGATAGTTGATTCATCGTGGGGAAATCTGGAAACAGCCAAAATGAAAATTACAAACCCTGATATTCCTCCTGCAGTTTGGGAAAGTGTTGACCACATCCGCAACGTTTGCTCAGCGAATAAATCGACCCTGATACTTGTCGTAAGTCCGTTGTATTATCGCCAGGAAGAATGCGTATCCAATTATCAGAAATCGCAGAACGCTTTTAAGGATTATTCGGAAACGAATAAGCTCACATTTATTGATTTCGGTCATGACACCATACGCTTCCAAAAGGATCTGTACTCAGATCCTGCGCATCTCTCAAAAGAAGGTGCAAAACAGTTTACCCGTAGATTTTCTGCTGTTTTGATGCAATATATCGTCCAATAAGTCGTTTTGGAGAGGTCGTTACAAAATCGTAACTTTATAAAGTAGATTATGAAGAAACTGGCAGTATTCTTCCTCCTTACGGCAAGCGCAGGAATTTTCAAGTTAGATGCACAAATTCGCAAATACAGTAACGAGTTTCTCGCTATTGGTGTTGGCGGCCGCGCATTTGGAATGTCGGGTGCAACAGTAGCAAGCACGAATGACGTTACGTCAGGGTTTTGGAATCCTGCTGGGCTTACGGGAATCAAAAATGATTTTCAGACCGGATTAATGCATGCCGAATATTTCGCTTCAATTGCGAAGTATGATTATGGAGCTGTAGCAGGAAGAATTGACAGCAGTTCTGTTTTTGGAATCAGCATTATTCGTTTTGCAGTTGATGATATTGCTAATACAACTCAGCTTATTGATGCTGGTGGAAATGTTGATTACGATCGCATCACCACGTTCTCTGCCCAGGATTACGCCTTCATTTTTTCATATGCTCGCACGATGCCCATCGCCGGATTAAGCGTTGGTGGAAATTTCAAAATCATTCGTAGAAAAGTAGGAGATTTTGCAGGAGCATGGGGATTTGGAATTGATGCAGGTGCACAATACAAGCTTGGGCCGTGGCAATTTGGCGCTGTTGTTCGCGATGTAACATCAACCTTCAATGCATGGAGTTATGATCTTTCCCAGGAAATGATTGACGCGTTCACGCAAACCGGAAATGAGATTCCCCAAAATTCACTCGAGTTGACGATGCCTCGACTCATCATGGGCGTGAGCAGAACATGGACATTTGGTAAGAAAGAACAATTTTCTGCAGGTGGTGAAATCGACATGGTGAACACTTTTGATGGAAAGAGAAATGTTCTACTTCGCACTGGATTGTGGAGCATGGAACCGCTTATCGGTTTTGAAGGCGGATTCAAGAACATAGTATTTCTTCGTGCAGGAATTGGAAATATTCAGAAAGCAAAAGATGTGCTTGGAGCGAGCGTAACAACTTTTCAACCCAACTTCGGAGTAGGAATAAAAATAAAATCGGTGTCAATTGATTACTCGCTAACTGATATTGGTGATCAATCTGTTGCATTGTACTCGAACGTATTTTCATTGAGACTCGATCTCGATAGAAAGAAATAATAATCAGGCCTGCCGGCAAAAGCAGTCCGAAAATAAAAACATGAAACAGCTATACTCGCTGCTCATTTTTGTTTTAACTGCTGTTCCCGCTGTTGCGCAAGTACACGGAAACGAGTGGATTGATTATTCTCAAAAGTATATTAAAATCAAAGTTTGGGTCGATGGTGTTTACCGTCTCGACTCAACTACACTTGCCAATGCGCTTGCTCCAACAGGAACTTCACTCGCTACAATTGATCCGCGAAATTTCCAATTGTTTCATAACGGAACAGAAGAATACATCTGGATTGAAGGAGAAGGCGATTTCGTTTTCAATAACGGAGATTACATTGAATTCGTAGGCGAAAAAAATACGGGTGAAATGGATGTTGAACTGTACGGCACGCCTGACAGTTTAATGAATCCGTATTATAGTTTATTCAGCGATACATCTTCGTATTTTCTCACGTGGAATTCCAGTACGGCAAACAGACGGTTTGGCAATGTTCAGGATACAACTTTCAGCGCATACAGTGTTTCAACCTGGTTCAACAATCAGGAACGATTTTTTGGAAGTCATTTATTTCTACCTGGTGTTGCTGATGGTTCAGGAATAACAGACCCGGAATACATCAACTCGGAAGGATTTTATTATTACGATGCCGGCTATGGATCTCCGGTGACATTTAATCTCAATTCACAATTCGCTGATCCAACCGGGCCTCCTGCAGTACTCCGCGCACGAGTAGGAACGCACTCCAACGATTATCAGGTCGGTAATGATAATGACGTCCGGATTCAATACCTAAGCACTACACTGGATTCAGTGTATGATGGCTATGGAATAGGAACGTACACAGATTCTTTTCCTGCGTCATCATTAAATCCTGCAACTACTGCTTTCACAATTCAAAATGTGAATCTGAACGGGTCTTCATCTTCCGGAAGAATTGCCGTTGCCTGGGTTAACCTGAAATACCCGCATACATTTATGAACATGGAAGCGCGGAGTTTTTTCAAAGGCGAACTGCCCGATCACGCTTTCCAAACAAAATCCAGATTGCAAATAAGCAATATGGGAGGTGCAGGAACTTTACGGTATTATGATTTGCATAATCAAAATCGTATCGACGGAGTTTTCAGTGGTTCCTATTGGGAATTTCTGATCAACAATGGAAACGGAACAGAAAAAGAATTTGTAATTGCGGCAGAATCAAATGTAATTCCGGTGACAACTATTGCTCCCGTAAATGGGAATGGAACTTTCACAGACTTTACAGCAATGTCCGGAGACTCTGCATTCATTCTTGTGAGTTGTCCGAAGTTGTGGAACGTTGCTACAGATTATGCAGTGTATCGAGCTTCTCCTGCAGGAGGAAGTCGCACTGTTGTTCTTGCAAACATCTGGGAATTGTATGACCAGTTCGCATGGGGAATTACGTACAATCCGCTTGCGATCCGTCACCTCTGTGCATTTTTGATTGACACCTTCCCTACTCCGCCGGAACATTTATTGCTGCTTGGAAAATCAATCGAAGGTTCCTACAGCCGTTATGGTTACATGGCGCAGAATCTTATTCCAACTTTTGGCTATCCGCCATGTGATAATCTTATTACTTCAGGATTGAATACAAATGGTTGGGCTCCGTCGATCGCTACCGGAAGAATCGCTGCACAAGACAGTTCACAAGCGCGTTGGTATCTTGATAAAGTTATCGAATACGAGAATAACGCGCCGGCAGAGTGGATGAAACATGTCCTGCATTTTGGGGGAGGTACGACTGTTGGAGAACAGGATGCTTTCGAAACCTATTTACTTTCATATGAAAATATTATTGAAGACACAAATTTCGGAGGTGTAGTTAAGACTTATTTGAAAACCAGCTCAACTCCAATACAAATTAATCTGAGCGATACTTTGCGCGAGAGAATTGAAGCTGGCGTTTCCATAA
Source organism: uncultured Chryseobacterium sp. (assembly GCA_964495745.1). Lineage (GTDB taxonomy): Bacteria > Bacteroidota > Bacteroidia > Palsa-965 > Palsa-965. The sequence goes on from CAZBYM010000007.1 coordinate 9,957, forward strand.
TGACATTCTTCGGTCACGCTTCCGGAACCGGATTTGATCAAAGCATAGATGATCCTGCGAATTACAACAACTACGATCGTTATCCATTACTCATCGCGAATTCATGTTATGCCGGAGACATTCACACAACCGGAATCAGTTCAAGTGAAGCGTTTACGTTGCTCGATGGAAAAGGAACGATTGGTTACATCGCTTCCGTTGGGCTGGGTTTACCGCCGTTCCTGAACTTGTATTCGACAGGATTATATAACGCGATCGGCGATACGCTTTACGGAGAAAGTATCGGAGAATGCATACAATTCACAATTCGTAATGCACAACTGCAAACCGGTACGCTCATGACCATGAAAGCTACCGCATTGGAGATGACATTGCAAGGCGATCCTGCTGTTGTGATTAATTCTTTTGACAAACCGGATTACACCATCACTACTCCGGACATTTATTTTGATGTAGTTTCTCAACCGGATAGCATCACTGTTTATTCTATCATGACCAATATTGGAAAGGCAATTTCGGACACGATGATTGTGCAGGTTATCCGCAATTTCCCAAATGGAGATTCAGAAATATACCAGAAGATGGTTCAGACGCCAAAATATAAAGACACGCTGGCAATTGTAATGCCACTTGATATTCAACGTGCTGTTGGTCTGAACAAGTTCAAAGTGTCTCTCGATTTCTTTGGAATGATCAATGAACTTTCTGAATCGAATAACAGTAATTTTCCCGACGCAGAATTACTGATACGCGGAAGCGCAATTATTCCGATTTATCCTTACAACTTCGCTGTAATACCAATGGATACCGTTACGTTGAAAGCTTCGACGATTAATCCGATGGAACCGTATCGCGCATGGCGTTTTGAAATAGACACAACAGATTTATTCAATTCACCATTCCGGATTTCAGTTCAGATTTTTGACAGCGGCGGTGTTGTTACATGGGAACCACCGTTGAATTTCACGGACAGCATGGTTTACTTCTGGAGAGTAAGTCCTGATTCAATCATTCCAGGCGAACCGTTTTTATGGCAAATGCATTCGTTCCAATACATCAACGGACAAACAGGTTGGGGACAAGACCATATTTTTCAGTACACAAATGATGGTTACCAGTTCGTAAAGTTGAATCGCGCGCAACGAAATTTTGAATTTGCCAATGACATCAAAAATATTGCTGTGAAGAACGGTGTTTACGACTGGACAAATATTGTGTGGAATGAAGTCTGGTATAAACTCAACGGCTCAACACAACATATTTTTTCATGCACGCCTGCTTTTGGCTATAGTGGAGTGGCGATTGCAGTCATTGATCCAAATACAGGCGTTCCTTGGAAACATAGAGATACACTAATTGGCCAATATGCGAACGGTGTACTTAACTGCGTGGGCGGAGGTCCACCAATACAATACGCACAATATCTCAACGCGTTCGACTTCTCAGATGGCGATCCAACGAATCGTGATTTCATTCGCAACTTTATTGATTCCATTCCAACTGGGCATTATGTGTTGGTGTACAGTCAATATCATCACAATAATTTATCGTATGATGCACTATTGCAAGCTTCGCTTCAGAGTATTGGAAGTGACACCGTGTCTTTAGCAGTTATTCCTGACACATTACCATGGATTGTGTGGGGAATAAAAGGAGCACCTGGAAGCGCGCAAGAAGTAGTTGGCACAGTTGCATCGCAATACATTTATCTCACGGATACATTTCAAACAAATTGGTTCACGGGCTATGTTGCTTCACCGGTAATTGGTCCTGCCCAAGCTTGGGGTTCATTACATTGGAAACAACATGAAGTTGAAACTCCCGATTACGACAGCATTTATCTCGAAGTGTGGGGCATAAAACTTGATGGAACAACTCAACTTCTGTTTACACTTGATGAAGATTCAACAGATGTCTTTAATCTTGGTCTACCCGTAAATGCGCAGATGTTTCCTTATATGCGCCTCATCGCACACATGAAAGATGATACATCGCGCACTCCTCCACAAATGGATCGATGGCACGTATTGTTTACTCCGTGGCCCGACGCTGCGGTGAATCCACAACTTGCTTACAATTTTTATAATGATTCGTTGCAGGAAGGAGACACAGCAAAGTTTGTGATCGGTGTTGAAAATGTAACGCCGTGGCCATTCAATGATAGTTTGCTCGTACGCTATTGGATTATTGACAATGACAGAGTCCGCCATGACTTCCCTGAAATATTGCGCGCTCCGACATTTAACGGAAACACCTGGTATCCGCAGACAATCAGTTTGAACACCGAAGGATTTCCGGGATTGAATGAATTGTGGGTGGAAATTAATCCTCTCGGCGATACCAATACACAACCGGAGTACGTCCACTTTAATAATATTATCATGACTCCGTTTAATGTTGGAACGGATCGTATTAATCCTCTGATGGATGTTACGTTTGATGGAATTCACATTCTGGATGGAGATATTGTTTCCGGAAAACCAACAATTCTTATTTCACTTAAGGATGAGAACCAATTTCTCGCACTGAATGACACTGCCGATTTCAAAGTTTTTCTTCGTTCACCATCACAATCCGTTGCCCAACTTATTCCGTGGAGCACTGAAATGGTTTTCACTCCTGCTTCTCTTCCGGAGAATAGCGCAAAAATTCTTTTCGCTCCGATTTTGAACGAAGATGGAATCTACGAATTGATCGTGCAAGCGAAAGATCGCAGTGACAATGAAAGCGGAATGATTGATTACAGAATCACTTTTGAAGTTATCAATCGCTCTACAATCACAAACGTTCTTAATTATCCGAATCCGTTTTCAACTTCCACACGATTTGTTTTCACGCTCACAGGAAGTGAAGTTCCTGATTTGTTCACGATTCAGATCATGACCATCACCGGTAAAGTAGTTCGTGAAATTGACAAAGATGAATTGGGTAACATTCACATCGGTCGTAACATTACAGATTATGCTTGGGATGGAATGGATGAATTTGGGGATCCGCTGGCAAATGGCGTTTATTTGTATCGTGTTATTACTCGCTTGGATGGAGATGTGATTGAACAACGGGAAAGTGGAGCTGATCCGTACATTATTAATGGTTGGGGGAAAATGTATTTGATGCGGTGAGGGATGTTCGCTGCGCTCACAAAAAAGGTTAGCCACAGATTACGCAGATTGCGCAGATCGATACGTGTTACGCGCAATTGCGATTGAGTTTCACATCTGCGTAATCTGCGTAATCTGTGGCAAAAAAAATTGAATGAGCGTAGCGAATACCACTTTCTACATTATTTCAATCCTCTCATTAAACCATGGAATCTTGTTTACGTCAAACCCAATAATTACCAATCCTTCCCTATGAAAACCTCAAGAATCATACTTTTTCTCATGTTCCTCGTCGGAGCTGGACTCTATACAGAACTTGATGCTCAACGCGGACCTCGCCAGAAAAAGCATGCAGCTCCTCGACGTGCAGAAAGGATTCACGCCAAACGTGTCATACGCAGAACTGCGATAGTAATTCGTCATGCGCACAATCTGGTCAAAGAAAACAAAAATTACACGGGCGACCTTGCCCGTTCAGTTGCTCACCAGCGTTATGCCAGAAAATTATTTTTTGAGGGAAAATATCTTCGTGCAATGCACCAATCAAGACGTGCGCGACAGTTTGCAATCCTTTCGATCAAGGCTAACAAAGGCACGGAGCCCGCAGGTTCTGCGAATGAGAAGGAAGACGATGATCTCATGAATGCCGAGCCTGTTGCAGATGCAGAATTAGACAAAGAACTCGACGAAAAAATGCCCGGTTACTCAACGAAAGATGAGGATTTCGTGAACGCCGCACTCGAAGAAATTGATCTTGGTGATATGGAGTAACAACCGCTCGTTTCCCATACACCTTGACCATGCATGAATCAGCTATTCTGAAAAGAGTGGCTGATTTTTTTATGAGTCCTGAGCAATACCAAATCAGACCGTATATTTGTCAACATGAGGGGTCGCTTTTTCTTGTACACATTAATTAGCGGAGTGTTGTTCTTTCTGGCCTGGCCGGTAAAGGGATTTCCTTTTTTGCTTTTCGTTGCGTTTGTTCCGTTGTTAATGATTCAACACCAAATCAGCATTGACAATCGGTTACGTGCAAGGCATTTGTTTTTCTATTCCTACATCGTTTTCCTCTTATGGAATGTTGGTACCACATGGTGGGTTGCTGCAATCCACACCGGACAAGAAGCCGCGTATATGGCATTCGGCGCTAATTCACTTTTGATGGCATTCACTTTCCTCGTTTATCATAAAGTGAAGCGTGCGCTTCCCGAACGTTACGGCACATTTGCAATCATTCCAATTTGGATTGCGTTCGAATATCTCCACCTCGATTGGGATTTGACTTGGCCATGGCTAACATTAGGAAACGGATTCGCGTCGTGGAACGAATGCGTTCAATGGTACGAGTACACCGGCGTTTTCGGAGGCTCTTTCTGGATATTGCTTTTGAACGTTCTGATTTTTGATCTGTACATATACAGAAATACGCTTTTGCGACCGGTCAAACGAAGAACAATTTACATTATCAGTGCATCACTCATTGTAGTATTGCCACTTCTCTTGTCGTGGGGAATTTATTCTTCAATCGATCCGGAAGAAGGAGAACATTCTATCGACGTTGTAGTGGTTCAACCAAGCATTGATCCGTATACCAAGTTCGGTCCGGACTATCAGAATCAACTTGAAAAAATGTTGTCGCTTGCTGAAGAGAAAATGGATTCGAGCGTTGACTATATCTTAATGCCGGAGACAGCGTTAGTAGAAGACTTTTGGGAAAACGATATTCAAACGTCCTGGAGTGTTAATCGTCTTTATAAATATCGCACGAAATATCCTGACCTCTGCATTATCACCGGCGCTGCAACTGGTCGATATTTTATTCAAGATGAACAACCGACCGCAACAGCAAGAAAATTTAAGAATCAACCGGGATGGTACGACAATTACAATACTGCTTTGCAAATTGATTCGACGCACGCATTATCCATTTATCACAAATCGAAACTGGTTCCCGGTTCAGAAAAACTTCCTTTCCCAAAATACTTGCAGTATCTGGAGAAATATGCTTTAGATCTTGGTGGCACAAAAGGAAGTTTGGGTGTACAGGAACGGAGAAGTGTGTTTGTTCACCCGACTTTGAAAAGCGGAATTGCGCCTGTGATTTGTTATGAATCAATTTACGGCGATTATGTTGGAGAGTACATTCGTAATGGAGCGCGATATATTTTTATCATGACAAATGATGGCTGGTGGGATGACACACCAGGTTATCATCAGCATCTTGCGTACGGAACTTTACGTGCGATTGAAACAAGAAAGAGCATTGCGCGATCCGCCAATACAGGAATTTCATGTTTCATCAATATGCGCGGTGAAATTCAACAACCGCAAGCTTGGTGGGTCACAAGTTCAATCAGACAAAGAATCGTCTCTACGGAGGCCTTGACCTTTTATACATTGTATGGAGATTGGCTTGCTGTCGCAATGGTTTGGATTTCCTGGGGCGCCGTAACATGGTTTTTTGTACGACTTGGGGTTCTTTTCACCCGAAAGAGAAAGAAAACGTGATTTCACCCTGTGCTTCTGTGAAAAGTGCATGAAATTTGCATCATAAGAAGAAATAAGAACACCCATGAGAGTATCATTTCTACTTATTAGCTTTTTGCTTTCCAATCTCTTGGTTGCTCAATCAGGAAATCTGGTTCACAATCCAGGATTCGAATCAAATCCTGAACCTGCTATTTCAACCTGGTTGAAGGAAAATCCGGTGGGAACAAAACTCGTCGATGGTTGGCTCACTCCTACTCTTGCGACACCCGACTATTACAATTCCGATAAGTCACTGTGTGATGGATTTCCCGTTGCTATCGCGCGAACAGGAACCGGACGTGGTGCAATAATTTGTGGAATGCAAAGTCAATTGCCTGGAGTACGCAATTACAAAGAATATCTGCAAGGCGATTTGAAAGCACCACTCGTTGCAGGAAAAGAATACGCAGTTAGCTTTTATGTAACTCTCGATTGTTCGTCGCCACAAACATCAACCGGCCTGGGAGCGTATTTCTCTTCAGAGCGAATTCAGGTTGCTTCGAAAGAAAAACTGACTGTGAAGCCACAAATTATTTCCTTCGAAAAAATTGTTTATCCGGATGGATGGACGTTAATCAGCGGAACATTCGTTGCCAAAGGCGGAGAAAAATATATTACCATTGGAAGTTACTCTGACACAGCAACAGTTCAGTTATCTACCCTTGGAACACAACCTGCCACTTTCATTTCATCTCCACATATCGGCAATCACGTCTATTTTTATGTGGATGACGTTTGTGTATCTCTCGCTGAAGAAAAATCGTGCGACTGCAAACAAACTATTGGCCAACAAGCAGGAGAAGGCGAATATTACTTTTTCGTTCTGGATGCTTCAAATTCCATGAATGAATCGGGAAAGCTTGATCTGATGAAAGAACAGATCACACGATTTGCTGATAGTATTGATGAGAAAAATAAAATCGGGATCATGATTTTCAATGATGCTCCATCCATTTTGCTTCCGTTTACTTCAGCCAAAGAAGGAAAATTGATAGAGAAGAAAATTGATAAGATCAAAGCCAAAGGCACGACAAATGGAGATCTGGCTATCAAGAAAATGTGCAGATACATTGATAGTATGAATCTACCTGCAAGATGTCACATTATCATGGCTACCGATGGAATTTTCCGCGTGAGCATGAAAACAAAAACTGAAGCAGACACAGTACTAATCAGAACAAAAACTTCATTTTGTGTTTTGCAATTTGGAATTGTGAAGAATGATGATCTGGAAGATATTGCGCTTACTGTTGAAGATGGTTTATACACCTTCGCAGACGAAGCGAATCTCAGTGCGATTCTCAAGCAGCAAATGCCTGAAGTTGTAAAAACTATTGAGAAGGATCGAACAGTTTACTATTCTGATATTTCTTCCGAAATAGATCCGATGCTTTTACAAATCATGATTGCTTCAAATCCGGGCGATCAATTCATGAAAATACCGCGTAAGGGCAATCAATAGCGGTTGTCACAATACCATAAGAGGTATTGAGTATATTTGCGCGACAAATTTCGCGAATGAAAACCGGAGTGTTATTATTGAATCTCGGCACACCTGATAGTCCTTCAGTTCATGACGTGCGCAAATATCTTCGGGAGTTTTTGATGGATCCGAAAGTCATTGACATCAATCCCATCAGTCGTTGGTTTTTGATCAATTGCATAATCGCTCCTCTGCGTGCGCCTAAATCAGCAAAACTGTATGAGTCCATCTGGACCAAAGAAGGTTCGCCTTTATTATTTCACGGAGAGAAATTGAAGACTAAACTTTCCACATTGCTTGGTGATGAATACGAAATTGCATTCGGAATGCGCTATCAACGTCCGTCGCTCTCGAATGCGCTAAAAGAATTGCGTGACAAAAAAGTTGATCGTATCATTGCGATTCCATTGTATCCGCAATATTCTTCGGCAGCAACAGGTTCAACAATTGATGCAATTAATTCCGCCAAGAAAAACATTGAGGGGCTACCTGAAATCAAAATCATCGAACGGTTTCATCAGTACCCTGAATATATTGATGCTGTTATCGAAACAACATCAGGAATAGATCTCCGGAGTTACGATCATGTACTCTTTAGTTTTCACGGAATTCCTGAGAGACAAATTACAAAAACATCAATTGAGCTCGGTGATGGTAAGTGCAACTTCGGTTCATGTTGCGATGCGATTAATTCCGGCAACCAATATTGCTATCGTGCGAATTGCTTGCAAACCGCGCGAGATCTCGTCAATCGTTTGTCCTTGAAGGAAGGCCAGTACACGATTTGCTTTCAGTCACGCCTCGGCAGAACACCATGGCTTCAACCGTTCTCCGATCATGTGATTATTGATCTGGCGAAACAGGGAAAGAAAAAACTACTTGTTTTCTCTCCGGCTTTCGTAGCAGATTGTCTTGAAACAATTCATGAAATTGGTGTTGAATACGATGAATTATTCAAGGAGCACGGAGGTGAAAAAGTTCAACTCGTGCTTTCGCTCAACAGTTCTGATAAATGGGTGGAAGCTCTTGGAAGTATTATTGCCAAAAACTAATCGCGAAGTTTTATCTCAACAAATGCACCTTGCTGGAATACTGAATTCCGGAAGCTCCAGTCACGTTCACCATATACACGCCAACAGCGGGCAGAATTTGTGTGAGCACGGTGCGATTAGTTCCAACTTCAGTCACGACACTTTGTGTTGTAATCAGTTTTCCTTGAACATCATAAATCGTCACAACGTAATTTGATTCTTGTGGTGTGAAAATGGTCACGGTGATATCTGATCCATTTCCATAAACTCCGATTGTCTCGCCGCCATTACCGCACTGCTCCTGAACAATCGTGTTGAACGTAGTAGATTGGCCATTGTAATCGGTTTGCTTCAGGCGATAATACGTTGTACCGGTAGTTGGTTCTGAATCGATGAACGAGTAATACAGAACCTGAGAAGAATTATTTCCGCCTTGAACAGTTCCAATGTCGCGAAAAGCAATTCCGTCATCACTTCTTTGCAAAGTGAAATAATTGTTATTCTGTTCAGAAGCTGTTGACCAAGACAAAATCACGTTTGGATCGTCGCAACTTGAACTGAATTCAATCAGCTCAATTGGAAGCGGAGCAGAAACTGAAGAAAGAACCCAAGGTGTGAAGGCCGTTGTGATAGCAAGTCCAGTGGCTGTATGTGCGCCTACGCCCGCACCAACAACCGGAGTACTTCCAATATTCGCATTATTAGGCATCCAAGCAGCAGTCCAATACTGTGAACCGACATTACCCGTGTTATAAGGAACTATCATAGTATTTTCAACACCTCGATAACTGAACGTTACGTCAGCAGTAATCGCTGCAGTAGAAGTAATGTCCCACCAACGATCAATTACAGCTTCATCAGAACCATCCTGCAGTAAAGTCGGATCATACATTTGCGTTACACCTGTTGACCAAGGCAAATTATCAGAAGCTACAGTAGGTCGTGTGGCAATATCAATAGTTGCACCTGTAGCAGGAGTCTTATTGAAAGTAAGCGGTATTTGAATTCCACCAACTGTTCCAAAAGGATAAACATGCGCTCCTGTAGTTATTCCCATTTGCCAGCGAATAATACTTGGGTTTGCACCGACATTCGTTTCGCTTTGAATATAGCCTGTTGAATACGTGATAGCGCCGGCAACTGGATTTGTGATCGTCAGCATATTCGAATTCAAAATCAGCGGACGTGTTCCAAGCGACAAGATTCCAGTCGTTGTTACAACACCACCAACAGAAGTAGCAACATTCAGCGTCTTGCTTCCTGTTCCGAGTAATGTCAAGTTGTAAAATGTTGTTGAACTTGTTCCGTTGATTGTTTGTGCCGCATCATTCAAAACAACTGTTCCTGCATCTCCGGTAAATCCAGTGTTGACCGCGTTGTTAGTCCAATCACCTTCCAGCGTGATCACATCTGTTGCACTTGGAGTGATTACTCCGATACCGGTACTCAAATAATCCCCGTTCGTTCCACCATCAACATAAATTTGCGCAGGGCCAGTCATCACAATGAAAGCGCCATTGTTATAGATTCCTTGTGCAACAGCTACAGAGCAAATAGCTCCGAGGAATAACGCACTACATAAAGCCGAAATATTCTTCATGTTTATTTTGGTTGTTCTGGAGCTTGTAATGGCAACTGATCAGCATATTGACCTGGTGCAATTTTTATTTTTCCTGCATGTGGTCCGCCTGTAACTACATCACCGATTGCACATATTTCAGCCGGATCATAACCATATACTTGCCAATCAGCCGGCCAGTAGAATATTTGACGCGTTGAAGGTTGATTAGCCGCTTTCGCTTTAGCCGGTTCAGTATCTGCTTTTACGCAAGCAGGACCAGGAGCTTGAGGGAAACGGCCTTCGCCATAACCTGTTTTTGGTTTAGCCACCATCTGATATTCAATTCTGCCGGAATGCGTACCGCCGTTTAATTCAACAAGATCAAATCCTGTCGCTGTTTGGTTCACAACGCAAACTCCGTTGAAATACAACATGTTTACAGGTGTACAGAACACACGAATAGGATTGCTGTCGTTTACAACGATGATGTCCACAAGAATTGGATCAAGTTCAACGTGAGCGCGGCCGTTTACCATTTCAACACTTCCATAGTCCTGATACCAGTATTCAGGAGACTCCGGACAAGTAAGCATGATACGTCCGTGATTTTCTGTAGGAATAATTTCACTCACAGCTGCAGTACCCGTGATTTTTCTGGCAACACCACCAACAGTAGTACCAACGTATGCATAAGCCTGAGATACGCCGGGATATGTGAACGATTCAAAATAACCACCGGCACGGGTTGTTGTTCCGCAATAAGTTTGACCAACAACTCCAAATGCATCCTGATTTTGGGAATATGCAAATCCATTTACTCCAACGCTATAACCAGGATTACCTGCAGTACCGGCTCTATTCAAATAACCGCGAACTGCATTTTGAAATCCACCGAGGGCAGCAGCCGTAATATTCAGCTGTCCATACAATGCAGGTGGATTAAAAGCACCTGTTGCGTTATCAACTCCATAATAACCTGCGATCCATACATCTGAGTAGCTGATCGCGGCGGCATAAGACGCCGGACTCATTGTTCTTGAAACCAAAGAAGGACTATTTCCTGCTGCGGCTTCATCAGAGAAAACCAAAGCGCTGGAAAGTGTTCCAAATGCTCCAAGCGGAATGTTGTTGAAGTATGCAAGGTGACCACCACCTTGGCCGGCAATAGTACCTGAAACTGCAGTATTACCTGCAACAGCATTGGCAACAGAATGAAATTGAGAAACAGGCGCTACAGTGTTGATTCCAACTCGCCCAGTGGCGCTCACAATTCTCATGCGCTCAACATTGTTGGCACGAAAAGCCAAATCGTTTGCATCTGTAGTTCCTACAAAATTTGTTGCGACGCTAGTTCCTGCATTACCAGTCAACGACCACCCACCAACTGTGGAGTTTGAGTTAGAAAGAATCGGAACCCAAATTGTTCCATTGAAGTAATAAAAAACGCCAATCGTTAAGTCGTAAACATATAAACCGGTAGCTGGTGCAACAATGGCAGCGCGTTGTATAGTGGTCATTCTTGGTACAAGCATACCCGAAGTTGTTGAAACAACATCAAGCATCGCACTTGCGTCAGGAGCTACGCCGGTACCATTGATTCCAACGTTCTGTGCATTGGAGTTAATTCCAATAAACAAAGTTCCAGCAAGAAGGAAAGAGTAAATTTTTTTCATTTGGGTTATATGTTAAGACATTCAAAATTACTTCATTCTACAATTCGTTTCAAGGCAGTTGGCCAATAACTATCAACATTTTATCCCAAAAATCTGCCGCACTACGAATCACTAACTATTAAGCAAACAATTATCCCCTGAGCATTTTTCAAAAATTTGCAAATTCAAAAACAAGGAAGTTTTACGTTGCGAATTTAACCCTATTTCAGCCTTAATTAATATCCAATGAGTGAATTTTCGACGAACGGAATTTGACACCCGTTGCGCCGGAATTTTTCGCAGATTTACTCCGTGAATCGCCATTGGAAAAACATTTCTATTGACCCTCAAAAATTCAATCAAATTGCAGGTTTTCTCTGCTCAGAATTCTCAACGAGCACTTACTTACCTCAAACTGTCAATTCTGGATGGTCGAAATCGAATCTAATTGCGCTCGGAACACATAAATCCACGAATGACTTTGAAGGCAATTTCTTCGACCAAATTGATAAACTGGTTAATTCAAGCAACGATTGGGCCTTTGGTCACTTCGGATACAATCTACAGAGGGAAACCGATGGTTGCGCGACAAGATTGCCCAATGAAGATGGATTCCCTGATGGATTTTTCTTTGTTCCTCAAGTCCTCATTTTTCTGGATGGACGAAGGTTACAAGTAGGGGGAACAACAATGGAGTTAACGGACCATGCTATTAACTTGATCAAGTCATTCGAAAGTATCGGTCCAGATTTATCCGACATTGTTCTTGGTCCGAGAACAACACGTGACATGTATCTGGAAAAATGCAATCAATTGCTTCGACACATCCATCGCGGTGACATTTATGAAATTAATTATTGCATTGATTTCATTGGTAATTCAACCAATTTATTGCCGACACAGATTTTCGCCCGGCTGCAGGAACTATCTGAAGCTCCATTCGCTGCATTATACAAACACGATTTGAGTTGGTTGATGTGTGCCAGTCCTGAACGGTTTTTATGCAAACAAGGAACGCGACTTTTCTCTCAACCAATTAAAGGAACACGCAAACGCAGTTCCAATGCTTCTGAAGATGGTATGCTTTACAATCAGCTCGCTCAAGATCCCAAAGAAAAAATGGAGAATGTGATGATAGTTGATCTAGTGCGCAATGATCTGTCGCGAATTGCCAAGAAAGGTTCTGTTCAAGTGCCAGAACTTTTTCAAATTCACACGTTCAAAACCGTTCATCAAATGATTTCAACAGTTGAGTGTGAGATTGAAACTGATAAACCGCTTTCGGAAATAATCAAAGCCACTTTCCCAATGGGTTCGATGACCGGCGCTCCTAAAATCAGTGCAATGAAATTGGCTGATTTGTTCGAAGATCAAGCCAGAGGAATATATTCCGGCGCAGTTGGCTTTATTACTCCAGACCGGGACTTTGATTTCAACGTTGTGATCAGGAGCATCACGTGGAATGAAGTAACAGGACATATCTCCGCCAAAACCGGCAGCGCCCTCACAGCAAGCGCCATTCCTGAAAAAGAATATGAAGAATGTCTCGTAAAAGTAGCTGCGATGATGAATGCGCTCAAAAGGGTGTAATTTTGGACTGTGATCACACCAATCAAAATTCTGAATGTTCTGCGTGACTCCTGCGATTACCAGCAGGGCGAAACTATTTTGATTGGAGTTTCAGGAGGAGCTGATTCTATTGCGCTTCTTCATGTTTTGCACGCTGGAAATCTTCCGATCGCTGTTGCTCATGTGAACTATGGCTTACGAGGTAATGAATCTGATGAAGACGAAAAATTCGTTGCAGATTTTTGTGCCCAGCTACATATTCCGTTTTATGTAAAAACGACGAACAAGGAATCGCTGAGTGAACTTAGTCCCAATTTACAAGACGCTGCAAGGAGTTTTCGCTATCAGTTTTTTACTGAACTGGTGTCACTTGAATCAATGTCGTGGTGCGCAGTAGCTCATAATTCTGATGATCAGCTCGAAACTCTACTGATTCATTTAATGCGTGGCTCCGGACTACGTGGGTTGAGCGGAATCCAAAAGAAGAATGGATTTTTCATTCGCCCACTGTTGGATTTTTCGCGACAGGAAATCGAGACCTATCTTTCAGAACATAAAATTGCCTGGAGAAATGATTCGTCCAATGAAACCGATGATTATTTGCGCAATAGAATCCGCCATCATCTTGTTCCTGTTATCAAAAAGATTGATGAACGCAACGGGCAAGGATTGAATCACAGCATAGAACAACTTGCTTCTTCACGAAAATTGTTGTCGTCGCTCGCATTGCCTTGGATAGAGAAAATTATTTCCAACCAAAGGAAAGCCAGGCATATCAACAAGAAACTTCTGGCTCAATCTCCTTCACCACATCTATTGTTGAATTACATTCTCGACATGGAAGGCTGTGACTTTTCTTTTAACGAATCAGAGTATCTGGCGATGATGAATCAACAGCCGGGGAAACAATTTATTTGCGGATCTGTAATGTTACTTAATGATCGCGAAGATCTGATTATAGTTGACGGTCCAAACGAAATGGAATTTCCAATCAATCTTGTGCATGGAATAGAACATAACGAGTGGAGTTGTTCAATTGAACCGGCAAGTCATCCTGAAAATTACAGCGGTTACGAAGCGATGATATGCAGAGAGAAAGCTACTTCCGGATTAATTGTGAGATCATGGGAGGATGGTGATAAAATGCAACCTTTGGGATTTCACGGGACAAAAAAAGTGAGTGATATTCTTACCGAGATGAAATTGCCTTTGCACGAGAAAAATAAATTTCCCGTAGTTGTTTGTGGAGAAGAAATTGTTTGGGTGCCCGGATTTCGAATTGCGGAAAAATTCCGCGTAACTGAATCTTCAAAAACCGCATTCGTCTTGAAGTGGAATCGATAATGAGCGAAGAAGAAAAAATATTATTTGAAGAGAATCAATATCATGGTTTGAATCGCCATTCACTGGTGAGGCGCACTTTGCTAAGCGTTTTTTGTTTTGTTGCGTATTTCTGGTCAGAGAACCCGAAGCCGGTTGAAGTTGGAAATTTGAGAATCGGAGAATACCCGGGAGACGTGAAATATGGAGAATTGTTTTTTGTTTTGGGCCTCGCTGTACTTGTCTTATCTGTGATTCTGCTTTTTGTTCGTCACATGAAAACGCAACTTACGTTCAGAGAGATCATAATTCATGGACAAATTGGTCCGAGACTGGTTCATTTGCGTCGTGCAGAGATTCACAATTTCAGAAAAGTGACCATTCGCCCATCTATTTTCAACCGGCCTGTTTTTAACTTACAAACCAAGGGGCGCACCCGCTTTTACACTTGGGGCAATGAAATGATAGAAATAACGCTAAACAACGGGAAAGTTTATCGAATTGGAACCCAGCGTGCCACAGAATTG
>CAZBYM010000008.1:0-23560 GCA_964495745.1 uncultured Chryseobacterium sp.
CTGTATATTTCATGAGATCAACATTCTTATTTGTTCTTGGACTTTCATTGATGATCACTTCGTGTGATTCGAATCGCGTATTCGAAGAGAACAAAGAAATTACCGGCGGAATCTGGGACATGAATCAGAAATTAGTTTTCGATTTTGAAATTCCGGACACAACAACGAAATACAATTTTTATTTCAATGTTCGCAACACAGACGATTATCCATTCAGTAATTTGTATTTGTTTTCGCACATCAAGTTTCCGAATGATAAATCGGGAATTGATACGATCGAACTTCCTCTAACAAATCTCGATGGTTCATGGATTGGAAAAGGGCAGGGAGAAATTCACGATTGCCAATTGATTTTCCGCAAAGGAGTTCGTTTCCCTGTTGCAGGAAAATATCATCTCGAAGTTGAGCAAGCAATGCGCATGGAAAAACTTCCGGGCGTGATTGATGTGGGGATAAGGATAGAGCGGGCGGAGTAAAAAAGTGGTAGTTTGCAGTAACAGTGCGCAGTGAAGGACAGTGCGCAGTGCTTCAGTACGCAGTTACTGCTTCACACCGAATTTTCCTGGATTGTTTATCATGTAACCAATTAGTCGTCCTGCCTCGTCTGCGAGTGACAATAACGGTTCTACTTCGGCGCCAGTCACGTAGCCACAGTCTCTTGCAAAGTCAAGCCATATTTGTGTTTCACCTAATTCGCTGTCGGAAATGCCAAGTTTGTACTCAAAGTCTTTTGGGTATTTTGCTTTTCGATAAGCCTCTCCAATATTCACGCAAACGGAACGCGATGATCGTCTGATCTGATCAGTTAATGAGTATTTTTCTTCGGGCGGAAAACATTTCGAAATCTGAAATATCTTCATTGCTAGCTCATACGATTTCTGGTATGCGGCTAATGTTTTTTGCGATGGTTTCATCTTACGAAACTAGAATCAAAGCTAGGCTCGATTCGGTTATTAAACATTTGTAGTCGTTTGTAAACGGATGCAGAGGGAAAATCTGCGCATTCCTGTCAAATCCCTTGTTTATGAAGTGTGGGATCGCAGCCGCTAACTGTGGTACTGCGTACTGACCCTTACCACGCACTGATTTTTCCTTAACTTTACTATACATGACCACCGTGAAGCACATTCGCGCCATATTACTTGTTTTCGCTGTTTTCGTTTTTTGCGCAATGTGCAAACGCGATCCGGTTATCATTCCGTATAAAACAAAACATGTCATCATCATTGTTGTGGATGGCCCACGCTATACCGAAACCTGGGGGAATGGCGAGCTTACCTACATCCCGAAGCGTGCGCAAATGAGCCTTTCCGGTTCGCTGCTTACAAATTGCCAGAACAATGGGTGGACATACACCAACGCTGGCCATACAGCTATGACTACCGGCTTACACGAACAAATTAATAATAACGGCTTTCAGCTGCCGAGCTATCCATCAATTTTCCAGTATTGGCGTCGTGCAACAAATGCTCCACAGGAGAAAGCATGGGTGATCAGTTCGAAAGACAAACTATTCATCCTTGCCGATTGCGCAGACACCAACTGGACAGGTCAATTCAGTCCACGTTTTGATTGCGGAGTCAATGGACCTTTTACCGGATATCGCGAAGATTCCGTGACGTTCAATCGCGTTATGGGAGTTCTGCAGACCTGGCATCCTGATATGATGCTCGTGAATTTCAAAGGACCAGATGCAATGGGCCATGCAAACAATTGGAGTGGTTATCTGAATTCAATTCTTGAAACGGATGAGTATGTTGGTGAAATATGGGATTTTTTACAATCAGATCCTTATTACGCAGGAGAAACGACACTCATTGTAACGAATGACCATGGCAGACATTTGGATGGCGTACAGGATGGTTTTGTAAGTCACGGTGATGGTTGTGCCGGATGCCGCCATGTCGAGTTTTTAGGAATGGGTCCTGACTTCAAAGAGAATTACTCCACTAATCACGCTTACGATCAAGTTGACATCGCGAAAACCGTAAGTCAACTTATGCTGTTTCCGATGAATACGGGCAATGGTGTGATGATCCAGAAAATTATGAAGTAAAAATTTTCGTGTTGCCACCCTCGCCCCCTTCGGATGTTATTGGCGCAGGCAGGCTCAGGCGACTTTCCTCTCGACAGTTATTCTACAGAATGCAACACTTATTCCATTACCACTTCCTGTTCCCGTTTTTCCGTAATTTTGACTAATGGCTGACGAAAAAACACCAGAGACAAAACCGTCTCCTAAAGATTCCCCAAGGAAAAAGAGCAAACTGAAGAAGTACGTTGTTCGCACTTTTTGGTTTCTCTTTCTTACTCCGATTATTGGATTCATTTGTCTAATGTTAGGCATTGCTTGGTTTTCAGATTTGCCTGATGTAGAAGAATTGCAAAATCCGGAAAGCAATCAAGCGACAGTTGTTTATTCGTCTGACGGAAAAGAGCTGGGACGATTTTATTCTGAAAATCGTGTTAACGTTTCCTACGAACAAATTGATCAGGATGTAATTGACGCGCTAATTGCTACTGAAGATGAACGCTTCAAAGAACATTCAGGAATTGATGCACGAAGTCTTGTGCGGGCAATTGTAAAAATGGGAAAGGGTGGCGGCGCTTCAACGATAACACAGCAGTTGGCGAAAATGCAGTTTCACCAGGAAGAAGCGCAGAGCGCGACTTTCTTTGAACGGGTTTTTCAAAAACTCAAAGAGTGGATTATTGCGATCCGACTTGAAAGACTTTACACCAAGGAGGAAATTCTTGCGCTGTATCTGAACAAGTTTGATTTCACATACAATGCAGTTGGAATAAAATCTTCAGCGAAAGTTTATTTCAGCACAACACCTGATTCACTCAAGACTGAAGAAGCTGCAATGCTTGTTGGCATGTGTCAGAATCCTTCACGATGGAATCCGATTCGTTTTCCGGAGAATGCTTTGAAGCGAAGAAATATCGTTTTGTTTCAAATGCAGAAGAATGGATATTTGACGCGTGTTGAATATGATTCGCTGAAGGAAATTCCACTGAAGACGCGATTCAATCCTGAAACACACAACGAAGGACTCGCCCCTTACTTCCGGGAATTTCTTCGCGACAATTACATGAAGAAATGGTGCGCAGAGCATTTAAAGCCGAATGGAAAGCCTTATGACTTGTACCGCGATGGGTTGAAAATATACACCACCATCGATTCGCGCATGCAACTTTATGCAGAAGAAGCGGTGACACAACACATGACTGATTTGCAAGGGCAATTTGACAAAACGTTGAAGAAGAAAAAGAACGCACCTTTCAGCTGGAAAGTGAAGCAGGAGGAAATTGATGCGATTATGAATTCTGCCAAGAAGCGTTCCGACCGTTATAAACGAATGCATAAGGAAGGAACAAGTGAAGAGGAAATCGACAAGGCTTTCGCTACTCCAATTCCAATGACAGTTTTTTCATGGGCGGGTGATATCGATACAACATTGTCGCCACTTGATTCCATTCGTTACTACAAAGGATTTCTTCAAACAGGATTCATGGCCATGGAGCCACAAACGGGATACATACGCGCTTGGGTTGGCGGAATTGATTTCCATCATTTCAAATACGATCACGTGAAGGAAAGCAGACGACAAGTTGGATCAACGTTCAAGCCTTTCGTTTACGCTCTTGCGATTCAAGAAGGTTGGTCGCCATGCGATCAGTTACCAAATGTGAAAACGTGTATTCCTACTTAAGACGACAAAGAATGGTGTCCGGAAAATTCTGATAATAAACTCAACGGACAGATGATGCCTCTGAAGAAGGCGCTCGCGCAGTCAGTAAATTATATTACAGCATACATCATGAAGCAATTTGGTCCTGCCGCGGTTGTAGAATTTGCAAAGAATGTTGGAATTACCAGTCCTCTTGATCCTGTTCCATCTTTGTGTTTAGGAACTGCTGATATCACACTTTACGAAATGGTTGGAGCGTATAGCACATTCGCCAACAAGGGAAATTGGATCGAACCATCGTTTATTACACGGGTGGAAGATCGTAACGGAAAAGTGCTTGAAGAATTTATTCCAACATCACGCGAAGTGATGAACGAAGAAAAATCTTTTCTGATGGTGAATCTGATGGAAGGAGTTGTGTCTTCAGGAACAGGAGTTCGTTTGCGTTACAAGTACAACTTGAATACAGCGATTGCGGGAAAAACAGGAACAACACAAAACAACTCAGACGGTTGGTTCATGGGACTTACGCCAGAGCTCGTTGCGGGCGCTTGGGTTGGAGGAGAGGATCGCAGCGTTCACTTCGACAACACCAGTGAAGGACAAGGCGCAGCGATGGCATTACCTATTTGGGCGTATTTTTTCCAACGCGTTTATGCCGACAAGACGATAACGATTTCGAAAGGGCCATTTGAAAAACCCAAGCGAAAAATGCTGATGGATCTTGATTGCAGCAAATACGATGACAAAGAGTCGAATCCGATTTACGATCCGGGGTTCGACGATCCGCTTTTCGGGGAGTAACTGCAACCACGGGGAGCTGTTTTACCACGGCGTTCTTTTTACCACGGCATTCGCGGCGAACACGGCGGCATTTGTAGTGAAGTTCGGCGAGGCCCAATAGCTTCAATTGATCCTGTTTATTGAGAATATACCAATAAATTTCGCCGTGTACACCGTGTTCGCCGTGGTGGAATTAGCGCAAGTGGTTACATTTGCTCCACTAAATTCACTCTATGAACAAAGTTGTAGCAAACGCAGATGAAGCCATTCGTGATATCGCAGATGGTTCGGTAATTATGCTTGGCGGTTTTGGTCTTTGCGGAATTCCTGAAAATTCTATTTCTGCTCTCATTCGAAAAGGTGTAAAAAATCTTACCTGCATTTCTAACAACGCCGGTGTTGATGATTTCGGAATCGGACTCATGTTAAAAACACGTCAGGTGAAGAAAATGATTTCGTCTTACGTTGGAGAGAATGCAGAATTCGAGCGTCAACTTTTATGTGGAGAACTTGAAGTCGATTTGATTCCTCAAGGAACATTGGCTACTCGTTGCATGGCATCGAAATATGGGATGCCGGCCGTTTGGGTTCGTGCAGGATTCGGTACAGAAATACAACAAGGAAAAGAAGTTCGGGAATTTGATTTTCAAGGAGAGAAACACAATTTTCTTTTGGAGCATGCATTTGATGCAAATTTTTCAATCGTGAAAGCATGGAAAGGCGATAAGTTTGGAAATCTCATTTTCAGAAAAACGGCACGAAATTTTAATGATCCAATGAGTGGTGCAGCAAGAATCACTATCGCGGAAGTTGAAGAACTTGTAGAACCTGGCGAACTTGATCCGGAAGCGATTCATATACCGGGAATTTTTGTGCAGCGGATTTTTAAAGGTTCCGGTTATGAAAAAAGGATTGAACAAAGAACGGTGCGCAAGCGCGTCTAATGTGCTAATGGGTTAAATTGCTAATGTGCTAAACAGACATTGCAAATGAGTCATTGACACAACAACAAAAACCTTTATCACGATTATTTAACACATTAACCCATTCGCATTTTAGCACATTAACTCATGTTAGATAAAACCGGAATCGCGAAACGAATCGCACAGGAACTAAGAGATGGTTATTATGTAAATCTCGGAATAGGAATTCCTACGCTTGTAGCGAATTATATTCCGGATGGAATGACCGTCATGTTGCAATCCGAAAATGGTATGCTTGGAATGGGCCCTTTCCCTTTTGAAGGCGATGAAGATCCGGATTTGATTAATGCAGGAAAACAAACAATTACTGAAATTCCAGGAACGGCGTATTTCGATTCAGCTTTGAGTTTCGGAATGATCCGCGCAGGAAAAGTTGATCTCACTATTCTGGGTGCAATGGAAGTAAGTGAGAACGGAGATATCGCTAATTGGAAAATTCCAGGCAAGATGGTCAAGGGAATGGGAGGTGCCATGGATCTTGTAGCTGCTGCGAAAAATATAATTGTAGCGATGCAACATGTGAATAAAGCCGGGGAATCGAAATTATTGCCAGCGTGTACTCTTCCATTGACGGGAGTGCAATGCGTAAAGAAAGTCGTGACAGAACTTGCAGTGCTCGACATCGTTCCGGGGAGAGGATTCGTTTTGTTGGAGCGCGCTCCGGGAATTTCCGTTGATGAAATTCGCAACGCTACTATCGGGAAATTGATCATAGAAGGCGAAATCCCTGAAATGAACATATAGTTTGTTAGAAACAACACCGCTCAAATAATCAAAGTTCATAATACAAAGTGAGTATCCAGGTAGTATGAATCATTTGCAACCGTCTTCTCTCGTCGCCTGGTATTCTCCATCCCGTCTGCTGCTGCCTCTTTTTGTTGTGGCGATGAGCGTGTACATCATCCTGCGGGGAATTTATGTTGATTTTACGCACGATGAGGCGTACACTTTTTTGAATTACCTCAATCGCCCGTTAGGTGCCACACTTAAAGTTGAATACACCAACAATCACTTTCTGAACAGTATTCTGGCGCGAGTGACATACTATTGCTTCGGAAGTTCAGAGCTTGCGTTGCGTTTGCCGAATGTTCTTGCCGGAATCGCTTTCTTTGTTTTTACCGCTCGACTCTTATGTAAGATCAGCGAGGGAACTTGGTTCAGATTACTTGCTTTCGTGGCAATTACTTTCAACGCTTTCATGTTGGATTTTTTCGGAGTCTGCAGGGGATACGGCTTGTCGTTGGGGTTGCTAATGGCTTCATTTTTCTACTTGTATATTTCGTTAGCTAACAAAAAACATTTCAGGTTCGAATTTTTGGCACTTACGCTCACCGCCCTGGCGACTCTTGCCAACTATACCTTGATTAATTTATTTCTTCTGCAAGCTCTTTTTATTCTCGGTCGTGGTGCGTATATCACAGGAAAAATTCGCAACAATAAGCGTGAATTTTATTTGCACGGATTATTCTATCTCGTCCTTACCGGATGTGTCACCTGGTTCACCATCGATTTTCTCAAAGTAATGCTCAGCCTGAACAAGCTTGGCAATTTCGATTTTGGTGGCGCGAGCGGATTCTGGAGTGATACGGTCGGATCATTATCGTGGTTCAGTTGCTTCCCAATTCTGCACAACAAGCATTGGATTGCGAATTGGTGGGTTCCTGTGTTCGCCGGAATTATGTTTCTTGTTTCAGGAGTGGCTTGCGCGCTTATCGTTACCAAGCGGAATTGGAACCAAAGATCGATTTTCACATTGTTCCTTTTTTACATCATCGTGGGTTGCGTACTTGCAATTGTGTTGCAACATTTTCTTATGAATGTTTCTTACTCAGTAGATCGTACTGCAATTTATTTTATCCCTGTCTTTTCATTGCTGGTTCTCATTGCTCTGTGTTGCGACAGAAAGTGGATTTTGGCCGGAAGAATTGCAGCTGCGTTATTCTTTCTGCCATTAGTTAGTACGCAGATGTATAATTTCAACCTGTACAAAACAATTTTTTGGTCAAGGGATGCGAATACTGATGCAATGACAGAACTGTTAATTGCGAAGGCCACGGAATTGAAAAGTTCAAACGGACCGGTGATCGTTGTGGTTCCTTATGAAATTTATCCCGCCTTCAGATATTATTTGTTCAAGAGCAATTCAGGTGTGATTCAACCTGCGAATTATGATGAAGCGGGTTGGCAGCGAGTTGCAGATCTGGCTGTAGACTTTTACGACGACAGTAGAATGCCGGCTGGTTTTCCGTTCAGGGAAATTCCAGGGCCGGGCGATAAAAAAATTATGGAGCGGATGCCAGCGGTGAAATATGGGAGTGAGCGATTGCTTGGGGAAATTGATTTCGAAAACAATGGAATTATAAAAAGGGAAAGTGCGGAGGGATATCAGAGCAAATTTGCTGATCGCGTTTCCAGATCGCAACAGTATTCGCTTTGTGTTGTAGATACAATCAGAGATAGTCTTGGCGGAGGAGATATGTACCTGTTCTCTTTCTGGATATTTGCGGAGCAGTTGCCGGCACACATCCAAGCGGTTTTATCAGTAGAACGGAAAGGGGAACTGAAAGAGTGGAAGTCGTGGGACGTCGGAGAACAAATGAGAGGAGCAGATTCATGGCAGCATGTTGTTTTTCGGATTTCTCCCGAAGTTGATATTGCATACGGCGACCAATTAGGATTCTATATTCTGCAGTATGGTGAAGAAATAGTGAGAGTAGATAATCTAAAGGTTTTGGAGTACAGAAATGAGCCCGCAGATAATTCTCCTCAAGGCGAGGGAGATTAATGCCGCGCAAAAAATTTGAATTCGGGATTGAGCGGGGAAATAAGCACAATGAACAGCAGCACATCTTCAAACGTGATATATTTATCGGCATGTTACATGCAAAATGGGAAATCGGTCCTGATTAAGCAGTCACAAATACACATAGAAGTGTATTGAGCAATCTCACTCAATTCAAGGGTTCTTTACCTGAGAATGAGGGACGGTATGTCAACTAAAAAAATTACTTTTACAGACTTTCAAATTTTTCTCATGACGGCACCCGCCAAATTGTCTATTGTAATTCCTGCTTATAATGAAGGCAGAACGATTCACTTCATTCTGAATAAGGTAATCGACGTTCAGCTAATTGGTGGAATTCAGAAGGAAATTCTGATCGTAAATGATTGTTCGAAAGACGATACGCAAAGTGTTGTAGAAAAATACATCGCAGATCACCCTGGACAGGATATTCGATTGTTCAATCAGCCCCATAACCAAGGGAAGGGCGCTGCGTTGCACAAAGGAATTGAAATCGCGACCGGCGATTACATCATCATTCAAGATGCGGATTTGGAATATGATCCTGCCGAGTATAATATTTTGCTGAAGCCTGTTCTCGATGGATTCGCAGATGTAGTTTTCGGATCGCGATTCATGGGTGGAAAACCGCACCGCATTTTGTTCTTCTGGCACACTTTAGGAAACAAATTCTTGACTTTTCTCTCCAATATGTTTACCAATCTCAATTTGACAGATATGGAAACGTGCTACAAACTTTTCAAGTCGGAGATGGTACAGTCATTGTTATTGAAAGAAAATCGTTTCGGATTTGAACCTGAAGTCACAGCGAAAATTTCCCGCATTCCCAACGTGCGGATCTATGAAGTTGGAATCTCGTATTATGGGCGCACATATGAAGAGGGAAAGAAAATCGGATGGAAGGATGGGTTCCGTGCGATTTATTGTATTCTTCGATACAATGTGTTTGATACAAAGTTTAGCAAGTAGAGTTATTCTACTTCACAAACAATCCACGTAAATTTAGGATTGGCTCCATTGCTTATTGATAGGCGAATAACTTCCCGCAACTGTGGCATGGCTTTCAATTGATCTTCTGAGATATCATATTGTTGGGGCCCGAAGTGGGAATCCCAGATTACGATTGCCGATTTTTTCAGCGATGGATTTTCGCGAAGCCCCCACATTTCAATGCACTGCTGCTGATCGAAAGGATCTTTGTCGAGGAAATGGGTTACCAACGGATGTCCATAATAAATCATTCTTGTTTCAAGTTTACTCTCGCGAATACTGGAGACCAGGTTTGCAATCGATTCCTGTTGGTCATCGGGATTGAGAACTATATCATGTAGCCTGAAGTTATTGTACATGGTTGTAATGATTGCTATGAAAAGTGTAAGCGATATGGCGACTTTGTATTTCGAATATGGCCGTGTTAACAATTGTAATCCCCGCAATCCAACCAGGACTGCGCAGGGCATTATGCACGCCATGACACGGAGCAAGCCCAGCGAACCACATAAGCCTTTCCACCAAAAAATAGAATGTGCAGTGAAAAAAACAATTAGACAACCGAAGACAAGAATAATTTCTGCAAGCGAGTGAGGTGGTGTCATTTTAGATCTGAAGAACAGTGAACAAAGTCCAATTGCGACGAGTGCTGTCAGCGACCATCCGAAAATAAATTCATTCTTGTCGATAAAGTGCAGCAAAGTTCCGTGTCCATACATTTCTTCTCCGCGGTATGGATTCTGATTCAGTACCCAGAGAAAATCGTGATGAACGAATAACCCACCTGCGAGCGAGTAGAGCACTGTGCCACTCGCGAGAAGAAACATAGCCAGATATTCTTTACGGATCAGAAAAAAAATGGCGAACAACGGAGCAAGCAAAAATCCTTCCGTACGAACAAAAGGCAGCAGTGAGATCACGCATGCGGCGACAACGTTTCTTCCTGCTACGACGAAATATATTCCAAGCATTAATGTGAATGCAAATAACGGTTCGGTTAATCCACTTTGCGCAACACCGTATGAAATAGGCGCGAATAGAAGCAGAGGCCCTGCTAGAAATGCGAATGGTAATTTCATCCGCTCTGCTATTCGCCATGTCAGCCAAGCTGCACCTAAATGGCAAAATACGTTGAAGAGAATTGCGCCTTTGTATCCGGCTTGCGCGAATGGAGAGCATAACAACGTGAATACTGGTTTTCCCCAATGGTGCAAGAGCAATTCCGGATGCTTCCAAGACCAGCGCGCCATCTGATAGTGAAGAATCCCATCGCCTGTGTCGAAAATTCCATCTGAAACCAAAGCGACAACAACGAGCCAGACAAATGCAAGTGCGAAGAATGGCCGAATGTATTTGCTGGCCACAAGATGTGCCGATGTGCCGATATGCTGATTTGCTAATGGGAGCAATGGAATAGCTTTTTCAAGGGAGAGGTTAGATTGATTTTACAAACTTGTTAGCTGCTATTCGCTGGTCTTTCAAACGACTTCATTATCACATCAGCAAACTAATCATTGGCCAATTAGAAAGCTTGCTCGCGCATTCGCTTCTTTGACATCGATGCACGAATGTCATCCAGCTCGCCTTTCGGAATTGCATTGATGAGGTTCTGTGTGTACTCCGAACTTGGATTGTCGCAAATAGCGTCTGCGTCTCCCATCTCTTCAATTTTCCCGCCATTCATTACAACCATTCTATCGCTCATGAATTTCACCACCGACAAATCGTGTGAGATGAAAATGTATGTGAAGCCGAATTCTTTTTTCAATTCGTTGAGCAGATTCAGTACTTGAGCTTGCACGGAAACGTCAAGGGCCGAAACTGACTCATCGCAAATAATAAATTTAGGATTTAGTGCCAGCGCGCGTGCGATACAAATTCGCTGACGCTGTCCGCCGGAGAACTCATGAGGATAACGATAAAAATGCGACACGTTCATGTTTACGCGCTTCAACAAATCAATTACAATTTGTTTGCGTTCTTTTTCATCACGACCAATTTTATGAACTCGCATTGGTTCCATGATGGCATTTCCAATTGTAATTCGCGGGTTCAAGGAAGAATAAGGATCCTGAAAAATAATCTGGATATCCTTACGCATGTTTCGCAGTTCGGTAGAATTCAGTTTTGTGATATCGCGTCCTTGAAAGAAAATTTTCCCGCTCGTAGGTTCAATCAAACGAAGAATCGTTCGGCCAAGTGTTGTTTTGCCACATCCTGATTCGCCAACTAGTCCAAGTGTTTCACCAGGATAAACATCGAAGGATACATCATCAACAGCTTTCACCACTTTCACAGGTTTTCCAGTCATGGATTTCTGCGTCACAAAATGCGTGGAAAGGTTTTCTACTCTGAGAACAGGTTCTTGCGCATACAGAGCTTTATGTTGCATTGTACGCTCTTGTTCCGTCACTACAAGATTGTATGTGACTTCATGTACCGATTGTTCGTTCTGAATAATATTTCCAGCTTCATCACTGCGCATGAAATCACTTACAGTTGGCAACCAGTGCAAGCGACGATTGAGTGGTGGACGACAAGCCAGCAAACTTTTCGTATACGGATGTTGCGGATTAGAGAAAATTTCGAGAACTGAACCTTGTTCAACGATTTTCCCTTTGTACATCACCATTACACGATCTGCGAGTTCTGCAATTACACCAAGATCATGAGTAATGAACATGATTGACATGTTGTGCGTGGCCTGCAATTCTTTCATCAATTCAAGAATTGTTTTCTGAACCGTTACATCAAGCGCTGTTGTTGGTTCATCGGCAATGAGTAATTGCGGATTGCAAGACATGGCCATTGCAATCATCACACGTTGTTTTTGTCCGCCGGAAATCTGGTGAGGATATGCGTTAAACATTCGTTCCGGATCTGGTAATTGAACTTGAGCAAAAAGATCCATCACAAGTTCACGAGCAATTTTCTCTTTCTTGGAATAGAAGCGTTTCGGTCCAATATACTTTGATGAAAGCCAGCTTAGGATTCCCCACACATTGGCGAAAAAGAATACCCTAAAAAACCATTTTCCACAATTGTCGAGAAAGTTCCGCCCTTTGGATACGCTTGTGAATTTTTTGTGCTGTACAATCGCTTCAACAACTTGTTCGCCGCAGGTAAAAACCGGATTCAATGAAGTCATCGGCTCTTGAAAAATCATTGCGATTTCATTGCCGCGGTATTTTCTGATTTCTTTTTCGGAAAGCTTGGTAAGATCCACCAATCCATTTTCACGCGAATTGTAAATGATTTCTCCACCGGTAACTTCTCCTGGAGGATTCGGAATAAGTCCCATGACAGAAAGCGCTGTTACCGATTTTCCGGAACCCGATTCTCCAACTATACCAATAGTTTCACCGGCCTTAACCACGTACGAAACGTCGTTAACTGCTTTTACAGTTTCACTATCGGTACGAAATTCGGTGACGAGATTACGTATATCCAACAGCACGCCCGGTGAAGGTGCGCTTTGCGGTCCGCGTTCGTCATGGAGATTTTCCATATATCGCCTAAAAATAGGGATTCAGGCTGATTTAGCAATGAAAAGAGGGTGAAGAGATCTATGCTGAGGATGGACATCCATTTGCCTCCGACGGGAGGGCAAAATCCTGTTACGTAGCTACATAGATTCAAACAGGTACAGCGAATCCATTGGCAATGTGTCTTTTTCCATCGGGATAAAGGCCAAATCGTAATAATAAACGGTGAGTTTACCGTAAATGTATTCGGTGTCTTCCATCAGCTCGATCCTGGCAGGCCGCTTTCCTGTTTTTACTTCCCAAGTTAATGCGACACCATCATCCGTCCCTTGTCCATATTTTTCAGTGAAATAACCTGATAGATCGTTGAACCAAACTTCAGGAGAGTCCTCGTCTTTGAGGTAAATGTCCAGTGTCAATGCGTACAAACCTGCAGAATCGAACTCACAGTCCCAAGTATAATTCTTGAACGAATCGATTCGCCCTTCATAGAGGAGATAATCTGCTTCTTCCTGACTCAAGCTATCAGTTGGTAGCGCCAATTTCTTCACGTCTTCTTTGGTCATACCAAGAGAAATCCCGTGGAGCAGGCTATCATCACTAAAATAAATCGCCTGAGTTAATGGTGAATGACGGAGGACGATCTCATTATTAATTTTTGGATCATCAGAACAACTGGTGATGAGGAAGAGAGAGAAGCAGAAAAAAGGCAGTGACCGTTTCATGTTTGAATTCGTGAGTCAAAGATACTGTTTTGATAGGAAGAAAATTGATCAAGAAGCGAGTGTGCGGACGAAGGTATTTTTTCGCCACACCTGCCCGCCAACAACTAATTTTTGAGGCAGGCGGGGATTACGCAAATTACGCAGATTTCAGAGGGCACTAATTACCAAATGCGAAGAACATAAAATATCGTGAAGATTGGTGTTTTATTTTCGGAACAAACAATCTGCGCAATCTGCGGCATTTTTTTAGTGCTTTATATGTCAGGAAATCACAACATTTTCTTCTTTGATCAATGGCTCGTTGCGAAACTTCTTGATGACCTGAGCAACAGTAAGTACATCTTTCTGGCAATATGTAACGATGCGCGGAAGATTTTTTTCCTGGTAGTACACACTATGAACCATGCTTCCGTCGATATCGTCTTTGGGCGTTGGAATTCCCAAAGCGGCGGCAAGTAATACGAGTGAAGTATAACTTTTGAAATCACCGAACTTCCACATTTCCATTGTGTCGAGATGAATAATTTCCCAGGGTTTTTTCCCGGAGATGTCGAGCATTGCAGGAAGATGAACTCCGTTGATGACCATTCGTCGGGCGATGTATGGAATGTCAAACTCTTTCACGTTGTGTCCGCAGATGCGGTGAATGTCACGATTGAAATGTTTACGAATCATATCTCCGAAATCGGCGAGTACTTGTTTTTCGTCATCGCCGGAAAAAGATTTCAAGCGCAGTTGTTCTTTTCCATCGGCGTATTTCAAAAAACCAACGGAGATACAGATGATTTTTCCGAACTCAGCATAGATTCCGGCGCGCGAATAAATGGACGCTGCATTTTCATCATCTGTTTTTTTCAGCGTGTTCGCTTTCTTTTCCCAGAGCGCCTGCCAATGTTCCGGAACATCAGAGTAAGTCGGAAACATCGGAACGGTCTCTATGTCGAGGAAGAGAACATTTTCAAGATTGATTTGGTTGTACATGTTGTTTTTGTTTTTGAATCGGCAAAGCAAAGAAAGAGGTTTCGATTGATTCGGTTGTTAAACGTTTGTAGTCGTTTGTAAGCGTTTGTAAACGGATAAAATAGGCTGAGCATGTAGGAATCGAATGGGGAAATTGCGGTGGTTTGGAGGTTTGTCCCCCAAAGGGTCCCCTTTTGGGGGACAAAAACGAAACCTCACATCCTCCGGTTTCAACAGCCCCCTCATCCGTTCTTGCTATCTTAGTCTCCATGCGAATCGCGTTTTTTATTCTTTTCAGCGCAACAATAAGTCTGCACGCACAAATTTTTTCCGGACCAATTCCTCCGCCTACGTCTGGATATGGATCTCCGGGTTCTTTCGCTGTTGACTCGATTGAGTTTATTAATCCGGCCGATCTGTCCGATACATCATTGGTTTATTTCCCGCAGGGAACAATTTCGCCAGTTCCAACTGTTTTCTTCATGCATGGCGTTGGTGGCAATTCTCCAGTTTATATCCGCGAGTATTTACACTTTATTGTTTCAAAAGGTTTCGCGGTTGTGTTCGTCCCATGGTCAACTACTTTTTCCGTCTTGCAGGCATACGTTTGTTTTCATGAAGGATTCATTGCTGCTGCGAGAACTAATCCGACAATAATTGACACTACACGTGTTGGTTTTACAGGACATTCTTTCGGCGGTGGAGCATGCTATGCAATTGCATATAGCTTAAGCACGACTTACAATTGGGGAAGCAACGGACGTTTTCTCATGCCCGTAGCGCAATGGTATACGCATGCAATTACGCAAACAGAGTTGCAGAATTTTCCAGGCAATACATCTTTGCTAAGCATTGTCTTTGATGATGACGTTGTTTGTGATCATCGGATGGCGATTGATGCTTTTCAAAACATTGCAATTCCTCTAGATGAAAAAGATATTGTTCTTGTTACTTCTTCTGTTGAACAATCTTATTCTTATACTGCAAACCATACAGTTGTTAACACGAATTCTGTTTTTAACGCACTCGATTATTATGTCATTTTTCGTCTCACGGATGCGCTCATGGATTATGTTTTCAACCAGAATGTTTCCGCAAAACAGGTTGCATTGGGTGATGGCAATTCGTTACAGATAACTATGCCGCAAGGATTGAACAATCTCATCGTTTACGATACGCTCTCAGCGTGGCATCCTGAATTTTTCTACTCTTACAATTGTTCTACTCCTGCCAATCCACGAATGGCGTATTGCAATATTGCGACGACGATCATTCCGGCAAGTGGAAACCTCCCTTTAGTTTACCCGATTCCGGCAAGCGATAAATTAACGTGCTTGAATTTTCAAGTCGGAGGCGAATATGCGATTTTGAATTATCTGGGGGAAGTTATTCTCCGCGGACAAGTGCACAACCGCGAATTTGAACTGGACGTTCAAACTCTTCCACCAGGAGTTTATTCAATTTGGAGTAAGGACAGCGCTTTGCGATTTATTAAGCAATAGACATGAGCGCGGATTTATTCGCGACCTTTTTGTTTTTGTATCAAAGCTTTATCTGATCATCACTCCCGGCACATTCAGCAGCGGAATAGGCGTGAAGTTTTTTTCATTGATCGTCTCAGGAAGAAATACGTACTTCTTATCATAGACCTGTCCGTCGATGAAAAAACTCACCCAGTACTCGTTGGTAAGTCCGAAAGTATCTTCCATGATAGGCTCAACGCGAGTGAATTCCAGATCAGGAATTTCTTCGTAGAAATGTCGTAAAGTCGATGTCGCACGTTTTTCTCCACCGAGTTCGCCATATCCGCGGGAAGACACGATTACATTTTTTATTGGCACAATGTGCAAGTTGATGAGGAAAACATTCCAGACGTTTTGTCCGTCTTCTTCTTCGAGCACAATCGCCATAGCGATGTCTTCAACATTGGGAACTTCGATGTCTTTTTTCATGGACTCGAGCAAATTTACAAATTAACTACGGCGACACGAAAAAATTCACAACGGCGAATTGTAGAATTTGCTCGCAAATTCAGGCACCCTACAACTAGATCATATTAAGGTTGATAACACGAAGTGATATTTTCCAGGTGCCGTATCGTAGCAAGTTGTTCGGGCGTTTTTTCGCCGTGCCCACCGCGTTCGCCATGGTGAAAAATTAAACAGCCGTAGTGGTTACTGCAACGCCATTGCCGCATCCAGATAATAATACACATCCGCAGGAATATCATCTGCATGACTTGGCAAACGCTTTTCTCCGAGACGAACCACAATCATATCGAGATCCGGGATTGCAATTACATACTGCCCGAGAATTCCTCTTGCATAAAATATGTGATGACCTTTGTATTCGGGAATCAACCACCACGCATAACTATACGTAACGCATGGAGTTCCATCTTCATTTTTCAAAGATGTTGGAACGATTGAATTCAAAACGTAATCTTCCGGTACAATTTGCGTTCCATTCCATCTTCCGCTATCGAGATAGAGTTTTGCAATACGAGCAAAATCGCGTGCGTTCGAATTAAGACAGCAAAAAGATTTTTCGATTCCATTTTCTGCATCAAGACTCCAGAATGCGGGTTGCTCGCATCCCATCGGGACCCACAATTTTTCTGAGGCGTAATCTGATAATGTTTTTCCTGTTGCTTTCATCAGCGCAAATCCAAGTACCTGAGTGTTTCCACTGAGATAGCGAAACGTTATGCCGGGAGCTTCATTCGTTTCCTTGTAATTCATGGTAAGAGTACGCAGATCACTTCCGTAATATGCTTCAGCAGGATACGCAAGAGGATTTACATAATCTTCATCAAACGCAACGCCGGAACTCATCGTGACCAGATGACGCAATGTTATTTTTGAAAAATTACCCTCTTTGTATTCAGGAAGAAAATCTCCAACAGGCTGATCCAGGGATTTCACAGATCCGTCCTGCAAGGCACACCCGAGTAAAATACTCACTACAGTTTTCGCCATGGAAAATGAATTCGTTGCCGACTTGTTGTTGAATTCGCCCCAGTATTCTTCATGCACCAATGAATCGTGCACAATAACAAGAAACGCGCCTGTCTTAATCGCTTTCATTTTCTCAACGAGATCCGTAGGAACAGCCTTCTTGTTGTATTGACCGGAATTGGGCCAGGGCTGCGGAGTGCCAATTTTTATTTCTCTGTTGGAAAAAATGCCATATTCACCAACATCAGGAGTTGATCGCCCTTGCAAATACGTATTCCAAACGCCTTTGTAGAGGTATGTGCGTCCTGAAAACAAAATGAAGAGGTTCGCTGCAACGAGAATCAGCAAGAGTGTGATGCCGGTGCGTTTGAAAAATTTCTTCATAGTATGCTTTGTAATGTTAAACGGAAAGTAAACGCTGAAAGTTATGCATCAACTCTGAAATTGTGATGAAATGATCATACTATCTAACAGATTTTTCGAAGATCAGAAGAAATTTCACACTCAAACATTACTGCAAAATGTTTTTTCAACTTCTCTTTCACTTCTTCCTCATCTACTTTTCTGCCAAGTTCTTTCTCAATGGACGTGACAGCTTTGTCATCGATTCCACAAGGAACAATATTGGCGAAATAAGAAAGATCAGAATTTACATTCAAGGCCCATCCGTGCATTGTTACCCAGCGACTTGTACGCACGCCCATCGCGCAGATTTTTCTTGCTTTGCTTGGATCATTCGGATCAATCCAAACACCAGTGAAACCAGGATATCGATCGCCACGAATTCCATATTCTGCGAGGGTAAGAATTATTACTTCTTCGAGAAAACGCAAGTACTTGTGAATGTCGGTGAAGAACTGATCGAGATCGAGTAGAGGATAACCAACAATTTGTCCGGGACCGTGATACGTAATATCTCCTCCGCGATTGATTTTGTAAAATGTTGCGTCGAGATCGCTGAGTTGCTGATCGTTCACGAGTAAATTATTTTGATCGCCGCTTTTGCCGAGCGTGTATACATGCGGATGCGCGCACAACAGTAAATGATTTTCGGGAGTAGTTTGTTCTTCGATTGGTTTGTCGCGATTCGCTAATTTCTGGGCAACGATTTCTGCGAACAATTTCTCCTGGTAATCCCAGGCGACTTTGTAGTCGATGAGTTTGAGGTCGGTGTAGATAATTTGTCGCATGAGTCTACTTTGAATTCGCATTGCCCGCTTACCCTCGCCCCCTAACCCCCGAAGGGGGAATTACCACGCGCGTTGGTGGTTCCCCCTTCGGGGGTTAGGGGGCGAGGAAAGGAGAAATTCCCACACTACTTTTTACTCAATTCGTCCTTCAGAAAATTAATCACATTCACCTCAATCGCATCAACTCCTCTGAGCGCAGCCAGCTCAACAGAAATCCAATCGCCAACATGAATCAGATAAATTGCTTTCTCGAGATAGGAATTTCCTTGTGTTGTAATTTCCGTGTAGTGCGGAGTATATCGCGTAATGATATCCTTATTCAATTGAATGCGGTATGCGTTGCGTTCAAATTCCGCTTCATCGCGAAATAACACAACCGCGAATTCTTTACTTCCTCCAGCCCATCCCACAAGCTCGTTGTGATTCATTTCAGGAATAACGTGATGCCAGCAAAGCACTTTCGCATTTTCATTTAATTGTTGACGAAAACGAACAGCAACTCCTTCGTACAATGTTGTGCTATAAATGACCGGAGTTTTTCCAAGAAGAAAAGCCGCGATGTTTTTCGCTAGCGCAACGATATCATTTTGTTTTGTCGCAATTAGCTCTGCACCTTTTTCAAGATTTGCAATATGGTTGGCAGACAATAATCCGCAATGAATAAATATGAAAATCAATTGCGTCAATGAATATCCGAGACACGCACGTGGAGGCATTCCACCTGGAATAATGATTGATCCACATCCGTTCTTTTTCGCAAACTCTTCAACTGTCCCACCCGAAGTAATACAAAAAATCATCGCACCTTTTTCATGTGCTTGTTTCATGCACGCCAATGTTTCTTCTGTGTTTCCTGAATACGAAGAAACAATGACGAGTGTATTTGCGTTCACGAATTCCGGAACAAAATATCCTTTGCTCACTTGAACCGGAACCGGACATTCGCTAAACGCTAATTCCGATACGATTGTGCCTCCAATTCCAGAGCCGCCAAGTCCAGTGATGAGGACATTCTTTAATTCTCGATCTGGCTTAGGTAAACTGGACTTCTTGCCAATCTCAATCGCTTTTCTCAATTGCGAAGGAAATTGCTCTACCAACGACTTCATTTCCATAGGTTACTATTTCGGGGACTCGAAGGTAAGGAATATCAGTTGTCAGTCGTCAGACGTCAGTTGTCAGTCAAGAAAATATCGCAATATTGAAGCGAATTCGAGATATTTGTTGATCTAGGGTCGAGCGCCTGCCTACTGATGACCGACTACTGACCGCTGTTATTCCACAGAATTCTCCCTGCTCTTGATCTCATCCACCACCTTCTGCTGCACTTCTATCTCGGCTTTTTTCTTGGTTTGCTCGTCTTCGTTTTGTTTGATGTCTGCCTCAGCCTTCTTGATTTTTTCGTTGTATTCGTCAATATCGCCATGAAGATCCTTGTTCTTTTTTTCAAGATCAGCCTGATCATCCTTTACATTTTCGAGCGCCTTTTCAGCTGTTTTTCTTTTTCCCGCGATTGCATCTTTCGTTTGTTCAACCGCAAAATCCTTCACAATTTTCTCGGCCGCTTTGTAGCCGGAAGAATTATCATTTGAACTCAACCATGTTTCTCCAAGTAGAAATCCAACAATAAATTTGGTTTCGGTGTCGCTCACTTTCTCAGTCCGCGCATAAACGTCACACGTATTCTCGCTGATTGTTTTTATCAAAGCATTATCGGCAAAAATTTCATCTTTACCACTCACTTTTGCATCGTAGCCTTTCATTCTTGACTTCCACTCTTTCTCGATATCATCTGGCGTGGCATCGTAAATGGTTACGACCAAGCAGTTGTGGCTACCTCCATTTATTTTTTCAGATTTCTCCTCAACTTTTATTTTTACTCCGTCAGCAAATGCCGGGCAAGACAAAGTGAGAACAGCAAGTACAAGTATGAATTTTTTCATATGGATAAATATTGGACTATTAAGTTATCAAAAATTTGGCCAACAATTATTCTACCTCAGAAACTCCTCCCGAAACGACAAATTTCATAGCATCGGCAGCATTTACATCCATTGGGGAAACATTGTTTTTCGGGACGATGAGCAGTCGACCTGAAATTGAATAAGACATCGGAACATAAACGGCGACATATTCCGCGCCAAGTCCCAATTCGTGCAAATCATCTTCAGTGATAAATCCAATTTCCCGAACGTTCGCCTCTTTGTTGGTTGTGATGAGCACAGGATGATTGAATCGCTTCTTGTTTCCAATGAACGCACCAGTAAAATCTTTTACAGGCGAATAGATGTGTTTGATGAACGGAATTTTCTCAATGAACTTTCCGGATTCATTGATGAATAACCGTGCAACAACGTTCGTCGCAAATATTCCAGCGAGAAAAATAAAAGTGAGGACAATGAGAATCAGAATGAATGGATCCGCCATCGGATGTACAATCACGTCCATGTCGGAGAACCAACCTTGCACCCAGAAAAATATTTTGGTAAGAATGAGAACTGTAATTCCAAGTGGAACCGTAATCACAAGACCTTGTATGAAATATCGTAGTATGCGTTTCATGTCACAAAGTTAACGTGCTTTTTTCTTCTTCAACGATTCGAGTGTGGCTTTATCTTTCTTTGGAAGTCCTGAAACCACTAAATCGTACGAATGATCTATCCATTCGCGATAAAGTTTGCCCGAAACTGAATTGTCGCACACAACTGTGTTCCAGTGTTTCTTGTTCATATGAAAACCAGGAAGCACGCAGTGATAACGTTCACGAAGTTCGATGGCAAGTTCCGGATCACATTTGACGTTGAATCGTACATCAAGTTCATCGAGACCTGTAAGCAAAAACGCTTTTCCCATCACCTTAAACACCAGTGTATCGGGACCAAAAGGTAAAGTTTCTTCTACTCCTTTTTTCGAGAGACAATAGGAACGGAGCTCTTCAATGTTCATGCGTTGTTGATTCTGAACAAAACCGGTCGCGATGGTGAAGCATCATTTTCGAAAGGAGCGAATTGTAAATTGAGAAGATAGGTTCCATCGAAAACATCGTTGCGAACGTAAATGAATTCCGTAATGGTTCTTTGAAATTGTGTGTTCTCTGGAAATTCCCAGAACGCACGATGCGCCAATAATTTTCCATCGTCAACTTCACGATCAACCGATGGAAGATCAATCAGCAAGTGATCTACTTTTTTCTCAGCGAAAAATTTTGCTGCGGCCTCTTCGAGATACGGAGGATTTGAATTCGACCAGTTCTGTGTCAGTTTTAATTCAGCATTACTGATCGTGCGCAAGACAACTGCTTCAGGAGATTTTCCTTCCAGGAGGATTTCAAGTTGCTTTCGTGTAATCACAAAGTCCCCATTCTCGCGCTGCTCAGGAAGAACAGTAATCAGTTCAGCAATGAAAAAGAACTTTTTTACATGCTCATTCACACTATAAATTTCCGGAGCAATATGCCCAACACATTCGGTGTGGGTTCCATGTCCATGTGGATTGAAAAAGATATTTCTAAAATTTACAGAACCACCAGATTTCACTTCTCCAACCCAATCGCCCGCACGAACCGCTTCGATTTTCATTGGCTCCACATACCACGCTCGCGCACTATGATCCGACATTGGAATCGAAATGTCGATGGGTTGAGCGAGATCGGTTTTATACACTTTCCCGTTATGTGAAATGGACGCGAGCATCATACTCCGAATTGTGTAAGGTGATGATCAAGGTGCTTGTACATTCCCATTCCCCAATGTTCGGGAGGCATGTTCCCAAAAAACATGTGTGGTGATTTTGTAGATTTATCCGGGCCTCCATCATGATACCGGGTTACAATAGCGAGCAACTTTACTTTTTCCGATTCAAATTCACGTTGGTTTGAAATAATGAAACGAGGCGATGTGGGACTGTTCTTGCTATACGGTTTGTCGTTGTAAAAACTTTTCTTCATGAAAGAACCTATTATTTTCCCTATGAAAATCTGCTTCCCTGTCCAGTCGCCACACGCGTATTCCAGAGCAGCAGTATTGTGCGCCAACATTTGCCCGCTGTTCATTTTTCCCCAAACAGGTTTTGTGTCGTGTCTAAGTTTTTCAATGCGCGAAAAAATTTCGGATTTCGCAGCAGGGTCGAAAAGAGATTTCATGAAGTGAAATTACGATTTATGACGAAGGAAAACACCTTATAACGCACTCATTGATCAGCAGCCCATGAGATTGTACTTGATCAGCGGGGCTTTTTCGTCTCTCCATTTGATCCATCCTGTTAGAATCTTCTCTGGCTTAGCTGGATCTTCATTGGGAATTCGTATTTCAACTTTCATCCAGAAAAATTTTACTTCAAGAGGACGCATTTGTGCGAGGTTATCACCGTGGACTACATTGGTATAATCGGTAGCTTTTGACTGCTCAGTTGGTCCGGAGTAAAGAATCACTGTATCAGAATTCAACTGAATGGAAGCCATCGTACAGTAAAATCCGAACCAGGTAATAAATTGGACGTGTTTCGATTTCTTGATCCAAACTTCACGACCAAGGTCATCTTTCAGAATTGTGCGATAAAAATCTTTCGAAGAATCAATCGCAACAAGATCGATACGTGAGTTTTCTCCATGTGTAATGAAAAACAACGATTCAAACCAAATGGGAAGTGAATCTATTGTGCTAAATGTATCAAAATGGAAAAATGTTCTGTCTGTCGACCATGCATAGTGTGTAAACTTGATAGCGTGTGTTACTGCGGAATTGGGCGCAGAATAGAACTCAATTTTGAACACCGAGTCAGGCTGAATGTGAATTATTCCGTTTCCATATTTATTTCGGAATTCATCTGCATGTAATACAAAGCTAGTAAGGACAACAGTTATTAACAGGAGTCTGGTTTTCATGTTATCGAATTTCGTAATTCTTTGTTCAACTCTTAGAGAATGGAATAATGTTCATTTGTGTTTCGTTTTCCTCGGCTCCGCTCGGTCTGACAAGTCTTCGATCGGAT
>CAZBYM010000009.1:0-10383 GCA_964495745.1 uncultured Chryseobacterium sp.
TGATTGTACAAACCAATGCACATTGGCGTAAGCACCAAACCTATTATCACAAGCCCAACGAGCCATTGCCAGCGAATGAAGTTCGTCCATTGACGTTTGTACATAAACTCACAGCTCAGTGCAAACACGGGCATCACCAAGCCTAACGGTCCTTTTGCAAGCATCGCAATTCCAATTCCTGTAAAGCCAAGAATGAGGTTTCTCCACGATTTTGTCTTGACATAAAGCATTAATTGCCACAGCGCAAATGCAAAAGCGCCCATGAGAAGCGTGTCTGTCCGCACATCGTTCATCATGATGAAAAATCCAAGAGACGACGCAACCATCAGTCCCGCAAGCGCCGATGTTACACGATCATAAATGAGTTCAGTAAGTTTTATCGTAGAATAAACCGCGAGTATTCCGAATAGAAATGATGGCAATTTATAAGCGAAGTTGCTTATTCCCATCAGCCACATACTCATCGAGGAAAGCCAGAACAACAATGGCGGTTTGTCGAGGTAGTCTACATAACGATGATGAAGTTCCATCCAACTCCCTGTTTCGAGCATCTCTCTCGACATTGAAGCATACTGAGCCGCATCAACGTCCATTACATCAATAAATAATCCTGGAAGGTAAACGATGAAGAAAACGATCGTGAAAAGCGAAAGTATGCCCGGACTGAGTGAGAAACCGGAATCACTACGCTGATCAATTGTCATGGGAAATTAATATTTGTGTAATTCCACCAACTTCTCCTCGAAGCGGGACACTGGAAGAAAATTAGCTTCGAGTTCAGGCGCAAACGGAACCGGGGTATCAAGACTGGCAACACGAACAACGGGCGCATCCAATGAATCGAAACAATGTTCATTGATAAGCGCGCTTACTTCTGCACCAATACCGCCGGTCAATGTGTCTTCATGTAGAATGAGAACCTTGCCTGTTTTCCGGACGCTGTTAAAAATTGTTTCGGTATCAAGAGGAAGAAGTGTTCTTAAGTCAATGACTTCAGCAGATATTTCAGCATGTTTCGCCAGAATTTCTTTCGCCCAATGAACACCAAATCCATACGTAACAATAGTCAAGTCTTTCCCTTCTGTAATAACAGCAGCTTTACCAATTTCTATTGTGTAATAACCATCAGGAACTTCACTGCTGATACTGCGATAAAGTGCTTTGTGCTCAAAGTACATGACCGGATTTGGATCTTCAAATGCTGCAATCAACAAACCTTTTGCATCATGTGGATTTGAAGGATAAACAATTTTCAATCCTGGAACATGAAAAAACCATGCTTCATTGGACTGCGAATGAAAAGGTCCGGCGGCCACTCCAGCTCCTGTTGGCATTCGGATTACAACATCCGCGTTTTGTCCCCAGCGCCAATGAATTTTTGCAAGATTATTGACGATCTGATTAAATCCTTCAGTGGCAAAATCCGCGAATTGCATTTCCATCATCGCCTTCATTCCATTGATGGAAAGTCCCAATGCTGCACCAACAATTGCAGATTCGCACAACGGTGTATTTCGAACGCGATCTTTCCCGAACTCCTTAACGAAGCCGTCGGTAATTTTGAAAACGCCTCCGTATTCCGCAATATCTTGTCCCATGAGAACAAGATTTTCATGCTTTCGCATTGCTTCACGAAGACCATCTGAAATTGCATCGATCAAGCGTTTCTCAGACTTCGCTTCATTTGGTTTTGTTTCTACAAAAGAAAATGGCGCAAACAAATCATTGATCTCATTTGCAGTATTTGCGACGGGCCTTTCTTCTGAAGTAGCTTTTTCAAGACCTGAATCAATTTCATTCTTAATCGACACACGGGTTTTGTCAATGAAATCCTGATGAATTATTCCTGATGACAACAACCAGTTTTCATAATTCGTCACAGGATCTTTCACTGACCATTTATCCTGCAAACCTTCCGGATAATATTTTGTGCCTGAAGCTTCTTCGTGGCCACGCATACGAAACGTTACACATTCGAGAAGAATTGGCCGTGGCTTTACGCGTAATTGTCTGTTCAGTTCAGTAATTGCGTGATAAACTTCCAGAATGTTGTTTCCATCTACTTGAACTGTTTCCATTCCGTAACCGATTCCTTTATCAATAAATTGTTTACAACGGAATTGTTCGGTGGAAGGAGTTGATAATCCCCACTGATTATTTTCAATAGCAAAAATTACCGGAAGCTCCCAAACAGCAGCAACATTCAAAGCCTCATGAAAATCTCCTTCACTTGCGCCGCCATCACCAGAAAAAACCAACGTAGATCGAGCTTGTTTTTTCAGCAATGTCGACAATGCAATTCCATCTGCGATACCGAGTTGCGGACCGAGATGAGAAATCATTCCAACAATTTTGTAATCCTGAGTTCCAAAATGGAAAGAACGGTCGCGACCTTTTGTAAATCCAGTTGGTTTTCCTTGAAATTGCGCAAATAGTTTATCTAGTGGAATTTTTCTCGCAGTGAAAACGCCAAGATTACGATGCATTGGAAGAATGTATTCATCCTTTCGCATAGCGAGCGCCGCACCAACCGATGTTCCTTCTTGGCCATATCCAGAAAACCACTTCGAAATACGACCTTGACGAAGCAGGACGAGCATCTTCTCTTCAATCATGCGAGGACGCAGGATGTGAACGTAGATTTCCTTCAGTTCTTCATCGGATAGATTCTTCCGATTAAATACAATAGCGGTTTCGGCTGTAATCATTGCAGAATAGTGCTCAAAAGTACAAATTGAATAACTGCTTTTCAGAGACAGCTCACTTGATTTTGAGACGATAAATCAAAAAAGGGCAAAAAAAAGGGAGCGCAATCCGCTCCCAATTCCTTTATCTGATGAAGATATCTCCTTCAGATTACTTTGTCAGTTTCTTAGCAACTGAGTCATCATGAGCAGCCTTTGCTGTAGAATCAGCAGATGCTTTCATTTTTGCCTCGTCAGCAGCGATAGAGTCAGCCTTCTTTGTAGAGTCAGCTTGAGCTGCAGCCCAGATAGTGTGCATAGAATCAGCTTTGTTGATAGAATCCTGCATTTTAGCAGCAAGATCTTCAGCGTTACCGCAACTAGTAAGTAGTGCTACACCAGCAACAGCAGCAATTGTGAACAAATTTTTCATTTTGGTTATTGGTTCTTTTGGTTAAAACTGGCGCAAAGATATATTAAGAATCCATTGGCAGGCAAACTTTTGCACTTTTTTTTAACAGGTTCCTGACAAAAAAGAAACCGCCCCAGTAAACTGGAGCGGTTCTTTAACAAAATTGCTTTAAGCTTATTTGTTAGCGCCTGGGCGACCACCGCCGTTAGGCTTAATTTTTGGCTGTTCAGGGCCAGCTGGTGCTTTTGGTTTTGGCTTTCCGCCTCCTTTAGGAAGAGCAGCAATTGAATCAGCTACGCGAGTTGAATCAGCCTTACGCTGAAGTTCAAGACCAGCAAGTGAATCTGCTCCACGTGTAGAGTCAGCTTTAGCTTTTGCAGCAGCTTCAATAGCAGCTACAGAGTCAGCTTTACGAGTCGAATCAGCTTTACGAGCTGCTTCGTCTTCACCGCCACCGCAAGCGGCAAACGATACCATTGCAGATACTGCAACGAATGTGATGATTTTTTTCATTTTGAATTAAGAGTTTTGGTTAACCGGCGGCAAATGTAGAATATTTTTCCGGATTGCAAAAACATTTTGAAATGACGACTTAAATCCATTACTTTTGCATGGCTTTTGTAAGGATAACCCAATACAACTAAAATAGAACCCAAAACAACCAAAAACCATAACATGAAAAAGCAAATTTTTGCACTCACTTCAATTGTAATGATCGCAGGCGTAGTAACGTTCTCATCTTGCGCTAAAGAAGATCTTACTGCTCCGGTAATTACTATTACTGGCGGAAACGCAATTAATCACACTCTGAACGCTGCATTTACAGCTCCAACTGCTACTGCAACTGATGATGAAGATGGTGATCTTTCTACAAGTATCAGTGTTACTGGAACTGTAAACGAGAACCTTGCTGGATCTTATACTTTAACATACACAGTTTCTGATGCGGCTGGAAATACAGCAACTGAAACAGTTACTGTAGCTGTTGCAAATTCTGTAGCATATATGAGCGGAAGCTATACAAATGCACAGGACGTTTGTCAGACTAGCGGTACTTACACTTTCAACGCGACTATCGCTGTAAGCGCAACTACCAATGGATCTGTTGCTGTTAGTAACTTCGGTGGTTTCGGAACCTCAATCGCAATCAACATGACTGTGACTGGAACTACAATTGCTATTCCTGCACAGCCAGTTGGTACTGTAGGTAACATCCTTAATGGATCTGGTTCTGTTACAAGTACAACTGCTCCAGTTGCTTTCAACTTGACTTGGACTTGGACAGACGGAACACTTACTGAGAGCTGTACTTCTACTTACACGCACGACTAACAGTATTAATAATTTCAAAACCCGTTTCGTCGCTGACGAGACGGGTTTTTTCTTATCCACCAGTCAATGAAAAAGCGCAAAAACGACAATTCCGGGTTTGTGTATTCGACCAATCCCGATTTCAAGCCTGAGGCTGAACAAAATGAGGGAACGTCGCATAGAATTTCAGATGTAAATCTGCGCGTTCACCTGGACCGGCTCGGTGGTAATAAGGTAGTGACGAGAATCACTGGTTTCATGGGAAATTATCCTGAAATTGAAGATTTAGGTAAGAATCTCAAGCAAAAGTGCGGAACCGGAGGCTCTGTCAAAGATTCAGAAATACTCTTGCAAGGCGACAAGCGCGATCAAGTAGTCGGAATCCTTGAGAAAATTGGCTTCAAGGTTAAGAAAGCTGGCGGTTAATCAGTTTTTTGGGCCCAATTATTTTTTGTTCCGAATCGGCTTCATTCTCCAGCGAAAAAGGAACTTGGATGTGATTTAGCTCGAAAAATATCCTGCTTGCTTGATTCCAACAACCCAGCTGAGTTTTCAACAAATTGCTTCGATTTCTGACCAGCTTTTTACGATGGAAACGCTTCATCTACAATCGTCGTTATTTCATTCGACGGTCAGAAAATTCATTTAGCCGCGTTGGCTTATGAGTTAGTCGGACAAAACAAGCAAATCATTGTTGATTGTAATGCAAAAGAGTGTTTTGAGCAATACACAAAACACACATAACGAGTCACTTCATCGCACTCAGTGCTTTCCTATTTGGAGTAAAATTCCTATTTTTGTGTAATCTCACACGGAACCCTAAATGGCAAAAAGGATTCTCTTAATTTTTGTATTGGTTTTACCCCTTGTAGTTTCAGCACAACGAAACAAAAAATACAAGTGGGAAGCCTGCATTGGCATTGGTGCTACGAACTTCCTTGGCGATTTAGGTGGCGCAAACCAGATTGGCACGAATGGTTTCAAGGATCTTGAATTCAGTTTAACAAGACCTGCTCTTTCCGGATCTGCGCGATACAGACGCGGACGTTATTGGGGATATCATGCCGGATTCTATTGGGGACAAGTGAGTGGATACGATTATCTCACTACTGAGAAATATCGTCACAATAGAAACCTGCATTTCAAATCAAACATTTTTGAGTTGTCTGTTGTGAGCGAATTTTATTTCACAAAAGAACGTGGCGGACACATTTACAAATACAAGAAGTTGAAAGGCTGGCGCCACATCGATATGCAGATGTATTTGTTCGGCGGTATTGGTGGCTTTTGGTACAACCCTAAAGGTTCTTACAATGGCGTTTGGATTCCTCTTCAGCCCCTTGGCACAGAAGGACAAGGTTTGAAACCTGGAATGAAAAAATACAATCGCGTGAGCGTATGTATTCCAGTTGGAGTTGGATTCAAGTATGCTCTTAACAGACGCTGGAGCATAGGACTTGAAGCAGGCCTTCGCAAAACATTCACCGATTACATTGATGATGCGAGTACTGTTTATTACGATCCTAATGAAATTGCATTGAACAATGGGTCACTAGGTGCAGCTGCCGCATTCTTTTCCAATCCTTCTCAAAACGAAATTACTCCTGCGATGAATGATGGTGTAAATCCAACAGGATTCGGACAACAGCGTGGCGATGCCAAGGACAACGATTCCTATATGTTTGTTCACCTCACTGTGAACTACAAGATTGGAAAGTTCCGCAAGACGAAATCCAAGTTCTAATTCCCAATGTTCCGAGTTATCGCTCCGGAAACTCCTGTTCAGTTTTC
This sequence comes from uncultured Chryseobacterium sp., assembly GCA_964495745.1. Lineage (GTDB taxonomy): Bacteria > Bacteroidota > Bacteroidia > Palsa-965 > Palsa-965. Next base: position 6,199 of record CAZBYM010000009.1, read on the forward strand.
ATCCATTTTTGCATTACGTTTTGCTGTGTTGCGTGCGCAATGGAATCAGCCAAAAGGTTCTGAATGTGATCAGGCAGAAGATTCATCTATTCACGCCATGATTGAAGACGAAGGTGGAAAATGTATTGCCACCGGCAGGCTTCAAATTAATTCGCCAGAAGAAGCACAAATACGGTTTATGGCCGTTGATCCTATATGGAGAGGAAAACGGCTCGGCCAAATGATTCTGGACTATTTAGAAAGTAAAGCCAGAGAAAAGAACTGCAACCAAATTGTATTACAAGCACGCGAAAATGCTGTTGGTTTTTATCAGGGATTGGGATATGAAGTAGTAGAGAAAAGCTTTTTACTTTTTGATGAAATCCAGCACTTCAAGATGACAAAATCGTTAATCTAGAAAAAGTGTTTTACGATTTTCGGTTCTCAGCCTTTTTGCTTCGGTTACTTACTTTCTCATCCATCGCAACGAATTCGCTAAATATTTTCAGAAGTCTTTTCTGATCCTCAGCATCCAGTTGATGACCCAATGCTATTTCTCTGTCTTCATAGTCAAAACGCAATGAGTCGCAATCGGTATTCCAGAATTCTCCACCAAAATTCTTCAGCCACGCCGGACTTTTTGAATCAGAAACACGCATCTTTTGGATTCCTGCGAGCGCAAAATCGTTGACCCATCCTCTTCCCTTCACGTCCTTCTTGTATTTCATTTTGTCACCAACAATTTTTATCACTTCATATCCATATTGTTTCCATCTCCATAATTTCCATAACACGTAGAGAAAATACATCCAGAATGCAAACCAAATGATAACCACAACTTTTGTTTTGTCTTCGTCAATCGATCGAAAACTTCCAATCATGGTTGCACCACCAACAACCCAAAGAATGAGCAGCGCCGCAACAAATCTGTTTTTTTTCTTATTGGCAACAGAAGAAATTACAATACTTGCTCCATCGTCCTTTCTGACAATGGATATTCTATCACTTAGTATTTCCATTTGAACTTCTTCTGAATGGACGAATAATTAAACGCATTCCGCGATCATAATTTATATAGCTAATCGTCCAGTTGAACAAAACTACGAGTCTGTTTCGAAAACCAACAAGAAACATGAGGTGAACAAACATCCACATTAACCAAGCCCAGAAACCTTGCGTTTTCATCCATGAAGTTTCAACCACAGCACGATTTCTACCTATCGTAGCCATTGAACCTTTGTCACGATAAGAGAATTCCTTTGGTTCTTTATTGGTTAAGCTGCGAACAAAGTTCTTTCCTACAGTAATGGCTTGTTGAATGGCCACCTGAGCCACTTGTGGATGTCCTTTCAGGAATACCGGGTCATTTTCCACCAGACCAGCATCGCCTAAGACAAAAATAGAATCCGATTTCTTCACGCGGCAAAAACGATCGGTAATGACTCTGCCCGAAGTCGTAATTACATCAGGACTGATTCCTTCGATCGGAATTCCTTTTACTCCAGCTGCCCATACGACTGTGCGCGAATGGAGGTGTTTGGCTGTATTAGTAGTAACTGCGAGTCCATCATAATCTGTTACACGAGTATTTAACAAAATATCGACTCCCATTTTCGAGAGGTATTCGTGTGCTTTATCTGATGACTTCTCACCCATGGCGCCGAGAACTCGCGAACCACCATCGAGCAGATAGATCTCCATCTTCGTAAAATCCAATTCAGGATAATCATTAGGCAAAACATGTCTTTTCAATTCAGCAAGAGCTCCTGCCAACTCAACACCAGTTGGACCAGCGCCTACAATGACGTAATCCAGCAACGCTTCACGTTCGACACTGTCAGTTACCGTCAGAGCATTTTCGAAGTTCTGAAGCACATAACTACGCATGTCTAACGCCTCTTTTATTGTCTTCATTTGCAGCGTTAAATTCCGCAGTTTTTCATTTCCAAAAAACGAAGTGTCGGTTCCGGTAGCCAATACCAGATAATCGTAAGAGAGATCTCCGATTGTTGTGTGGAGAATCTTTTTCATCTCATCCACCTTGACTGCTTCAGCCAGACGAAAATAGAAATCCTTATAACCTTTGAATATTTTTCGTAATGGAAAAACAATTGAGTCGGGTTCAATTCCTGCCGTTGCAACCTGATACAATAGTGGCTGAAAAGTGTGAAAATTATTTTTGTCGACCAGAACAATCTGAAACTTGCTCTTCAACTCGCGCACCAAAGCGATTCCAGCAAATCCGCCGCCAACAATTACAATTCGCTTCTTGGATGATTTAGGAATATCCACTTTAAGACTTGGAATTTACGAGTGTCGCCAACGCTTCAATGGCCAAATGATATCCGTGCAAACCAAGACCGGAAATCGTTCCTTTCGCTTTCGGAGCAATAAATGAAACGTGCCTGAAATCTTCGCGCGCCATGACATTCGAGATATGTACTTCGATGACGGGAGTCGTAATTGCTGCAACAGCATCGCCAAGTGCAACTGAAGTGTGTGTATAACCACCAGGATTAAAAATAATTCCATCAAAAGTAAAGCCGACCTCGTGCAACTTGTTTATCAATTCGCCTTCAACATTGCTTTGGTAATACTGTAAATCGACTTTGGGATGATCTTTTTTGATTTGCTCGAAATAAGATTCGAAAGAATCCGTTCCATAAAAGGATGGTTCTCTTTTGCCAATAAGATTTAGATTCGGGCCGTTCAGGATTAGGATTTTCACAATGTAAATGTACGAATTACGATTTGTGAATTGCGCTTAAGTTATACTAAGGTAGGTTCACAGTTTGCAAGTAAATAGTCTACTCCACAGCAGGAACAATGGCGACGCGGTGGAACTTAATAGGTACGCGGATCCTTATACAAGCTAAGGACGCGGAAACTGCTGATTTTCGCTGATGCTCCGCTATGCGGATCAAAAATGGATTGAAACGGATTCCAATCCTTCAACTCAGCTTAGCGTTGCAAAACACTCCTTCCTCTTCCTTTAGATTAATATGAGAATAAATTTGAAACTGATATACTACCTATAGCAATCACTCTCTTAAAATTATAGATCATCATTCGTAAATCGTAAATTCGGAGAATGAGTTGGAAATCGGACATAGCAGGATTCAGAAGTTATCTCAAACTTGAGAAATCGCTTTCGCCGAATTCCGTTGAAGCATACGAACATGATGTAGAAAAACTATGCCAGTATCTTGATTATGCGAAGTTGAATGTTGCGTCCAATGAAATAAGAACCGAACATCTGCGCGGCTTTATTGAGTGGATCAGTCAACTTGGAATGTCTGCAACTTCGCAAGCAAGAATTCTTTCAGGATTGCGGGCATTCTATCATTATCTCTTAATGGAGAATGTAGTCAACCATGATCCAACCGAACTTATTGATGGTCCAAAAACAGTTCGTGAACTCCCGGATACGCTCGACTTCGAAGAAATTATGAAGATGTTGGAGAACATTGACCGAAGTACGCCTGAAGGTGAACGCAATCGCGCGATGCTTGAAGTATTGTATAGTTGCGGACTTCGTGTATCAGAATTAGTTGACTTACGGATTTCCCGAATACATACAGCTGAATCGTTCATCAGTGTGATTGGAAAAGGTGATAAAGAACGACTTGTTCCCATTGGAAGTGTGGCTTTGGAACATATTCGTATTTATCGTGAAGAAATTCGTCCACATATTGCGGTACAAAAGGGAGAAGAAGATATTTTGTTTCTGAGTAAGCGCGGAAAACGTCTTTCACGCGTAATGATATTCCTGATCATAAAAAAGCTCGCGATGATTTCCGGAATCAGAAAAACGATTTCTCCGCATACGTTCAGACATTCCTTTGCAACGCATCTTGTTGAAGGCGGCGCCGACTTACGCGCAGTTCAGGAAATGCTGGGCCATGCATCAATCACCACAACTGAGATATATACGCACATTGATCGGAGATATTTGAAAGAGCAAGTGTTGAAGTTTCATCCGAGGAGTAAGTGAAAAATGTTTCGGGTTCCGAGTTTCGAGTTGGCGCGAGTAACCCGGAACTCGAAACCATGAACTCAGGACCAATAAATACGGGACCAAAACTCACTCCGATATTATTTCAGCATTTTGCTCTAACAAATGCGCCTTTTCTTCACCCAGATATTTCTCCACGATCCTTGTCCACTTCGACTCCGCTCAGTCTGACAATGTAGCCTCACAGAATT
>CAZBYM010000009.1:10483-23289 GCA_964495745.1 uncultured Chryseobacterium sp.
GCACTATGTTCTAACAAATGCGCTTTCTCTTCACCCAAATATTTCTCAACGATCCTTGTCCACTTCGACTCCGCTCAGTCTGACAATGTAGCCTCACAGAATTTGTCACTTTGAAATCTTCTCGGCACTATGTTCTAACAAATGCGCTTTCTCTTCACCCAAATATTTCTCAACGATCCAATGAAAAAGATAGATCAGAGGAGTGAGTCCGATGGCAATCATGAGCTTGAGCAGATAATTCGTGCAGCCGGTTGACCAGAATTGCGACATAGTGAATATGCCAGGAACAACAAATCCGATAAACAAAACAACGAACGAATCGATCAATTGAGAAATAACAGTTGAGCCAGTTGTACGCAACCAGATGAACTTCTCTCCTGTTCTCTTCTTGAAGAACCAGAATACGCCTGAATCTACGATTTGCCCGACCATGAATGCCGTGATACTGCCTATGATAATCCACAGAGATTGTCCGAAGACGCGATTGAATTGTTCGTCGTTTGCAACACCAGGAATAGTCCCCGAAGGATCGCCCGTAAACGCGCCAGGTTGCATGGCAATGTAAACGACAATAAAACACAAGGCAATCATCGTAGAAGTGATTACAGACACCATGCGCAGGATTTTTCTCCCGTAAAATTCGTTGATGATGTCGGTAGTGATAAAAACAATTGGCCAAGGAAAAATTCCGACTATAGAAACGTAGGTTCCCAAACCGCCCAGATCAATCTGAAATAATTTCGAACTGATTAATTCAGCAGATACTGCGCAGGTGATGAAAACTGCAATGAGCACAATAAGGAGGCGGGTGGGTTTGTTGAGTTTCATTAGGTGTTTTCCAAATTTAAGAATTCACCAATAACGTGAATAATTTTTTTGAATTCCTCACCACTCAAACAATAAGGCGGAATCAAGTACACGACATTCCCCAGCGGCCGCAAAACAATTCCATTCTTCTGAAAAAACTCCGCAACGTTCTCACCTATCGCATTCAGATAACCAGTTTTTTCGTCAGTACTAATTTCAATTGCGAAAATTGTTCCTATACAACGCGCATCTGCAACTTTCGGATGAGTGGCAAATTCTTTACATGCCAATTTCATTGCAGAGGAAATTCGATCAATCGAATCAAACACATTTTCTTTCTCAAACCATTCAAGATTCGCTACTGCAGCTGCACATGCAAGCGGATTGGCCGTGTAGGAATGGCCGTGAAAAAATGTTTTTGTACGATCATCAGTTAAGTATGCAGAATAAATTTCCTTCGTACATAATGTTGTTCCCAGTGACATAAATCCGCCGGTAATTCCCTTGGAAAGGCAAATAATTTCAGGTTTATTCGTGCAATAATCTGTCGCGAACATTTTTCCTGTGCGTCCGAAACCAGTCATCACTTCATCTGCAATTGTGATCACATTGTGTTCTTTACAAACTGCGAGTAGTTGGTCAAGTGCTTCAGGTTCATACATGATCATCCCGGCAGCACCTTGAATAAGCGGTTCGAAAATGAAAGCAGCTGTATTTTTATCAATTGCAGATTTCAATGCGTTGAGACTTTCTTCTTCCCGTCCTTTCGTTGGGACAGGAATATGTACAACATCGAACAGCATTGGCTCAAAAGCGGAACTGAAAACATTCCTCGCTCCTACCGACATGCTTCCAAACGTGTCGCCGTGATATGAATTTTCAAACGCGATTATTTTCGTTCGAGGAGTTCCTTTGTTGTGCCAATACTGAAATGCCATTTTCAACGCTACTTCTACTGAAGTCGAACCATCATCGCTGTAAAACACTTTGTCAATTTGAGGAAGAAGTGCTTTCAGTTTCTCAGCGAGATCTATTGCGGGTTGATGTGTATATCCTGAGAACAAAACGTGTTCCAGTTGATCGAGTTGATCTTTTATCCGTTGCGTGATAAAAGGATGACCATGTCCGTGAAGATTCACCCACCAAGAGGAAATTGCGTCGATGTATGAATTTCCTTCGTCATCAAAAAGTAAACTTCCTTCTCCACGAACAATAGGAATGTTTAAGATCGAACCAAGTTGGGGCGTGAAAGGATGCCAGACGTGGTCGTGATCACGGGAAGAAAGATTGGAGGTAGTCACTGTACGAAGGTAAGCAAGTTGGCAGAAGGCAGTACCAGTGGTCAGTAGTCAGTGGTCAGTAGGTCAGAATGCCAGTAAGAAAGACTGTCATTTCAGAGCTGGTCCGAAAAGAGCCGCATACTTCGTGATCACATCGCGATTGATGACAGATTCTTTCTGGATACGTCCGAGACATTTAAGGCCGCTGTAACGGAGAATAATGTCTTCAGAAAGCTGATGTGGAGGTCCGTTGAAAATAATTCCCATCACAGGTATATTGCGGAATTTCAATGAGTCAATCGAAAGAATGGAATGATTTATACTTCCAAGATAATTCTGAATCACGAGAACAACTTCCGCTTTTGTTTTGATGATAAGATCAACAATGAATTCGCGATCGTTGATAGGAACCATTATTCCTCCCGCACCTTCCATTACTAAAGTATTACCGGTTTCAGGAACATTGATCGCAGAAAGCTCGATCTGTTTCCCTTCCAATTCTGCAGCGGCGTGTGGTGACATATACTGGCGCAAAACAAATGACTCAGGATGTATCTGTGTCTTCGAATTCGTGATATACTTTTTGAGTTTATCTGAATCTGTTGAGAAATAACTTCCTGTTTGAATTGGTTTCCAATAATCAGCCTGCAAAGCTTCACAGATTATGGCAGACGCTACAGTCTTCCCAACATCAGTTCCAATACCAGTCACAAATATCCTTTTCATAGAGGGGAAGACTATTCCAGATTTTCGGAACCAAATTTGGCGTATTTATCTTAGAATATTAAGCATTTGTTCAAAAAATATCACGATTTATCGACAATTTCAGTCATTACCACATGAATCAACGCATCAATCTCCTTACGGGTATTGTAAGAATGAATAATAATCCGAAGCCGTTCCGAACCAGATTTCACTGTAGGAGAGAGCACAGGACGTACATCAATGCCGGCAGATTGACATGCTTCTGCAATTCTTCTCACTTCAAGATTTCCAGGAACAAGCAACCCTTGAATTGGAGAGTTCGAATTTACCAAACGAGATTTCAGAATCGTAGAAGATGATTTGTCTTTGAAATATTCTGTCAGCGCTTTCAATTCGGCTCTTAGATGATCCGAATCGACAGAATAATCGAGACTTGTTTTTATTGATGCAAGATCATGCGCGGGTAATGCTGTGGAATAAATAAATGGTCGCGCGAAATTGATGAGATAATTAATCAACGTGTGATTTCCGCAGACAGCAGCTCCGTGCACACCAAATGCTTTTCCAAAAGTGTACAGTCGAGCGAACACACGTTTTTCTATTGCATGATGAACAGCATAACCTCTGCCACCTTCGCCCATTATTCCGCCGCTGTGGGCTTCATCAAGAATCAACGCTGCATTGTATTTTTCACATAACGCAACGAGACGCTCTGGATCAGGACTGTCTCCATCCATTGAGTAGACGGATTCTGCCACGACCCAAATTTCATCTCCGGCTTTTCGGAGCTGTTCTTCCAGATGATCAAGATCATTATGTCTAAATGGCCAAGCTCTGCATCCCGACATTCGAATTCCATCACGCACTGAAGCATGTGCCAGATCGTCGTACAAAACTGTTCCGCCTCTGGAAGGAAGTGCGCTGAAGAGTGAAAGATTCGCGGTGTAACCTGAATTAAAAATCAGTGCGGAATCGCTTTTGAAAAAATCAGCAATATGCTTTTCTACATCATGCGCATAAACGGAATCTCCCGACAATAGTCTTGATCCTCCAGAGCCAAGGAATCGTTGATCTACCGCATGATTAATTTTCACCCATTCTTCTCCGCAGCGATCGAGTAATTCATTAGATCGTGCGAATCCCAGATAATCGTTAGAGCTAAAATCGGCTTTTGAAAAATCTGCAGGGCGAAGAGTACGGAGTGCATTTTCCGTAAATCTTTTCTTGAGCCGTTGGGAAAGAATATGTTCTGGTCCAGGTGCGGACATATTACTTCAATTCGTCTACAACAGAAGGATCGTATCGAAGGCCGATCATAATTGAATAAGTAACAATACGGTGATTCACTTGGCCGTAAGAATCAACTGCTTGATTTTTGAAATTCTTGAATTCACAAGCAGGGCGAAGGAAAAGAGAAACTCCGGGAAAAATTGTTACATCTGCGATCGGACTGATATTGATAAATGTACTGCTCGCCAGAGCGTCAGAACCAAAAAGATTAATCCGATCAACGTTGTTGAAGCTGAAGAATCCAAGATTCATATTCGCGTTCAATGAATACTTTGATCGAGCTTCCGGCCAGAATGGAACTTCAAACTGCATGTAGATTTTGTCGAACCGAAAACTTTCATCAAAAATTATTCCTGTTCCACCATTACTTTGCTGAACGCTGTTTTGCAAAGTGATTTGTGTGAGGAAGAATTTTTCAAAACACATTCCTAAACCAAATCTGTAGTTTCCTGTTGGAAACAATACACCAAGGTCGTAGAATGATGAAGAATTTTTTGCGCGGAATTTTATATCGCCAGTTTGAATAGTTCCACCCTGAGTATCGTAGATTGAAGTTTGTTTCAACTCTGAATACCATTGAGCAGACCCAAGACCGTACGCAAGATGTACAAAGTACTTCTCGTTATTTTTCTTCGGGACCGAATACCATTTCTGAGCAGAAGCGGTTCCGCTGAAAATCAAAAATGAACACAGGAGCAGTCTGTAGGCGTTTTTCAAGAGTTCGAGAGTTCTGACTTTCTGGTGGATGCTGATTCTGATTTTGCGTACTTAAACGGCTCGCGTGAACGCAAACCAAGAGTATTGAATAGTTCGGTGTCCTGGGTAAATGCAGGATTTGGAGTTGTGAGTAATTTATCGCCGGCGAAAATCGAATTTGCACCTGCCATAAAACACAAAGCTTGCGCTTCTGCACTCATTTCAAGTCGACCGGCAGAAAGACGCACAACAGTTTTGGGCATAACAATTCGAGCGACTGCAACCATACGGATGATATCCCAAACTGGAACTGGAGGTTGATTTTCCAGCGGTGTTCCTGCTACAGCGACAAGCGAATTGATTGGAACTGATTCCGGATGCGGACTTAATCCACTTAAAGTTCTAAGCATTCCAAGACGATCATTCACAGATTCGCCCATTCCGATAATTCCACCAGAACAAATTGTCATCCCGGCTTTGCGAACATTTTTCAATGTATCAATGCGGTCCTGATATGTTCGAGTTGAAATAACTTCACCATAAAATTCTTCTGAAGAATCAAGGTTGTGGTTGTAAGCGTAAACTCCAGCTGATGCCAATTTCTGCGCTTGCTCTTCAGTAATCATTCCAAGCGTACAGCAAACTTCCAGCTCGTGTTTATTGATTGTTTTCACCATATCCAAAACACGATCGAAATCAGAGTTGTCGCGAACCTCACGCCAAGCTGCGCCGAGACACATTCTGGAAGCTCCGCCCGCTTTCGCGTTGGTCGCGGCTTCTTCAACCTCTTCAACTGATAATAATTTCTGAACTTTTACTTGAGTATGATAACGAGCCGCCTGCGAGCAATAACCGCAATCTTCAGTGCAACCACCAGTTTTGATTGAAAGCAGCGAACTTACTTGAACTTCTTGAGGGTCAAAATTTTGACGATGAATTCCAGCAGCTTTATAGACTAATTCAAGCAGCGGCATGTTGTACACGCTGGTCAATTCATCAATAGTCCAATTGTGACGGATTTCGCTCATAATCGATTTATCAAAGATAGAATATTTGGTTTCCTGTGCAAGAGGCGAAAATACAGTTTAGGCTCGAAATTCCTGAGAACAAAAGATCAAAAGTCCAAATACGAACATCTTCTGAAAGAGTAACTTTGCCCCATGAGAATTGACATTATCACAGTCTTACCGGAACTGCTTACCAGTCCTTTCGAACATTCCATTTTGAAACGGGCCCAAACAAAAGGTCTTGTAGAAGTGAATTTGGTTCAATTACGTGATTATGCCACTGACAAGCACAATACTGTCGACGATTATGCTTTTGGTGGAGGTGCAGGAATGGTCATGAAAATTGAACCAATTGCAGCTTGTATTAATGATTTGAAAAGCAAGCATGAATACGACGAGATCATTTACATGTCGCCCGACGGTGAATTGTTGGATCAACCTATGGCGAACAAGTTATCAACGTTGAAAAGTATCATCATTTTGTGCGGCCATTACAAGGGCGTAGATGAGCGTATACGTGAGCATTTTATTACACGCGAGATTTCTATTGGTAATTATGTGCTTTCAGGAGGAGAATTGGCTGCAGCAGTCGTAGCAGATTCTATAATTCGACTGATTCCCGGGGTTTTGAGCGATGAGACTTCCGCTTTAAGTGATTCGTTTCAGGATAATTTATTGGCGCCACCAGTTTATACGCGTCCAGCAGAGTTCAATGGTTGGAAAGTGCCCGACATTTTGTTGAGCGGTCATGAGGAAAAGATTAACGAATGGAGGCATGAACAGTCGGTGATTAGGACGAAACAACGAAGGCCGGAGTTGTGAGCTTCAGGTGGGATAGGGTCCTATCGCTGAAAAGGCTCTTATCCTTTTCAGCGATAAGACCCTCGCATCAATATTTTCCAACACCGATTGTCAATTTGGCTGAATTTCCTATATTTGCACTCCATTTTCGGAAAACTCAAATAAATCACCACCATGAACCTGCTTGAATTCGCTGAAAGTCAGCTAGTAACGAAGTCCGCTCACCCTAAGTTTAAGGCTGGGGACACTGTAAATATTCACTATAAAATCAAAGAGGGCGAGAAAGAACGTATCCAGCAATTCACTGGTGTTGTTTTGCAACGTCGCGGACACGATTCTGTAGCTTCTTTCACTGTGCGCAAGATGTCTAACGGAATTGGTGTAGAACGAATTTTTCCAATTCACTCGCCATATATCGACAAAATCGAAATCAAGAAAAAAGGTATTGTTCGTCGTGCGAGAATTTTCTACTTACGTAATCTCACAGGGAAGAAAGCCCGTATTCAAGAGAAATTGCAGACTGCTGCAACTCCTGAGTCGAAAGAATCTTAGTCCGTTATTCAATATTCAGAAAGCCTCGTCGCAGAAAATGCTTCGGGGCTTTTTTGTTGATATTTGGTTAATGTGTAATTCACTTCTCTGCACTACATTTGTTCAAAGCGAGTGAACATCCTGGCGATCAGACCTCATTGATCGCAACCACTTGTGCAGATCCAGATGCTACGCATTGCGCACAGGTATATTCTCATCTTGATTCTGATACCGGAAGTGATTGCTGCACAAGCAAATTTCACTGCGCTTGGAACTCCATATACACAAGACTTTAATACGCTGCCCAATACCGTAGATGGAAGTAGTGCAGCATGGGTCCAGAATTCCACACTTCCAGGATGGTACATTGATGAAGGATTAGGAGGAACTTGCACCGGAACTTCTTGCGATGATCTGCCTATGATTGAAGCCACTTATACCACGATGAACAATGGTGGCAATGCTTATTTGTACGCTTCGGGAACTGATCGCAGCATTGGTTCTCGTGCTGCAGGATCTACCGGCACAAATTATTTCGGAGTACGGATTGCAAATGCAACAGGTTCCGCAATCACGTCGATCTATATTGATTATTACGGCGAGCAATGGACGATTGCGGAAAATCAAACAAACGTAAATGTATTCGCGCTCGAATATCAAGTTGGGCCAACGGTAACCAGTCTTACAGCCGGAGCATGGACTGCAACTGCGTTGAACTTCACTCAAATTTATACAAGCGCACAAAGTGCAGGAATGGGTGGAAGTGCTTGTGCAGGAACCAGCGCGCAATGTTTAGCACTTGACGGAAATCTCACTGCAAATCGCGTTCATATTCAGGGATGTGTAACAGTTGCAATTCCTGCGGGTCAGGAAATCATGTTGCGGTGGGCAGATGTTAATGATCCTGCGAATGATCATCATTTACAAGTTGATGATGTTAGTATTTGGCCATTCGATGTTGCTTGCGCAATTATTTTACCCGTAGAAATGACCTTATTCACTGCAGAACGGGTTGATCAAACTGCACTTCTCCATTGGGAAACTGCGAGTGAACACAACAATGATTATTTTCTGATTCAAAGAATGAATATTCTTGGTGATTATGTAACAATCGGCCGAGTTGAAGGAAATGGAACGACATCTTTACCTTCCACTTATTCGTTCACTGATGAATCTCCGCAATCCGGCATCAACTATTATAGGTTGAAACAAGTTGATTACAACGGACAATTCGAATACAGCGACATTCGATCGGTTGAATTTGAAGAGATTCCCGAATTCTCACCGCAAATATCATTTGACAATTCTCAATTTCAATATGGAATTGAAGGAGCAGAAGGGGCGACAGAAATAACCGTTTTCAGCAGTGACGGAAAGTTGATCAGCACTACGACAACATTTGAAGCGCAAGGAAATCTTCCACTACCTGTTTCATCAGGTTTGTATTTCGTGACTTTCTTGCATGCAAAAGGAAGTGAGACATTGAAAATTGTTATTCTGTTGGAGCTGTAATTTGATTCGCCGAACATATTGATGCGCCTGCAGCGGGCTTTACACGGCGCCACTGCGAAAAAGACGAAAGTACTTTGCCCACGAGGCCGCAGCGAATCGCTAAAGCGATCTACTCAATGAACTGGTGAGATTGATTATCCAATAGCATCGCCTAGACGCACTTCTCCGTGTAAAGCCCGGCGCAGGCGCTATATCAGGTACACAAAAAAAACGCTGTAACTAATCCGAAGCTCCAAGAACCCGAACTCCGCTGACAGGAAATAATTCAGAATTCAAAAGCATTTCCACATCTATTCCGGAACTGATATTTAACGAGCAGAAATTTTCTACACGCTCCTGCAAAGTGTTATCTGGGAAAATTCGATCGCGCAACTTTCTAAGTTGACCAGTGAAAACTTCATCACGCTGCTTGAGAGCGCGCATCATGCGAACTTCAACTACACGAAGTGCTTCTTCAGCTTTCTTCATCTCAGCATCTGCGAATGCACGCAATGTGGAATCTGCCAGCGCTGCCTTTTCAGCAATCGTTGTACGGAGCAAAGTCAAAATTTCTTTTTCATTTTCAAGAGAAAGCTCCTCCCCTGCTCTTTCAGCAAGTTTGCGCTTGAGCAATTCATCAAAATCTCCCGACAGGTCAATTATGGAAATAGAATTTTTGTTCAGCCACTCACGATCCTTTTCGGAAAGTTGAATGGCAAAAAAACGTGGTTGCAAAACCGGAAGTGTGACGTGAAAAGCTTCGAACATGGATTTATATTGCAGCCAATAAGCCAATTCTCCCGGTCCGCCCACATAGGCAACATTCGGAAGAAGCATTTGCTGATACAACGGACGAAGCACAACATTCGGGCTGAAATTTTCCGGTGATGACTTAGCTTCGTCTACAAGATTGCTTGCTTCTATAAACTTGCTGCTGTCGTTCACAAAATGGAATCCACTTTCATGACGTTCAATTCTATTCCGAGCATGTCCATCAAGATGAAATAAATTAATATTGCGTGGTTTGACTTGAATGTCGTAACCTTTATTTTCAAGAAAACGATTCGTTTCAAGAACGGGTTTTTCAGAAGCAGAATTGCGGAGTTCATCCACGAAAACTCCTGCCATAGATTTTTTCAATTCAGCATTGTCAGGATCAATCACAATTATTTTATCGCCAAACAACCAGTGAACAAATTCACGTGTGGCATTTGCCAACGTTTTTCCTGGCGTATAAATTCTTCGCAACATTGCGGCTATTTCAATTGCACGAGGAGAGCCACCAAGCGTTAATGCGAACTCTTCTATGAATTGCTCGAGATCGTCGGTAGACAATCTTCCAGCAGGGCCAGTTTGTTGCGTGTTCCAGACAATTTTTTTTCCGAAAACAACGACCGAACCTATTTCCTCAATGTCATGATCTTCTGTTGCCATCCAATAAACAGGAACCACATTGGCATTGTACATTTTGGAAAGTTTCGCTGCGAGTTGAATGACTGAAGCAATTTTGTAAACAAAAAATGCAGGTCCGCCAGCAATACAAAGCTGATGACCGGTTGTAACGGTACACGACTCAGCTTGTTTCAGATTATCAAGCAATCCAAGTGGAAGAATTTCCGGAGAATGCGCGTACTGCGTTTCAATTACAGAAACCAACAAGTTTCGATTGTAGGAACCTGCTTGCACTTTTCGGATTGCGTACTCGTATCCTTTTTGATCGGGGCGAAAATCATACAGCGTTTCCAATCCTGAAATTCCAGCTGCATAGTCGAGAAAAAGACGCGGAAATCCCGGTAAACTTGAAAATGGGATTTCGCTTATGACTTTCATGAATACGAAAATACGAATAATGCGTCGGGTGATTACCTTTGATTTAATGAGCAAGGATAATCTTCCCGAAAAGCCAAATCCATGGATTACGCATACCAGCGAAAAAGTCTATGATTCTCCGTGGATTGGCCTGACAAAACATGAGGTTACAAATCCGAACGGACATCCAGGAACGTATTCTGTTGTTCATTTCAAGAATCTGGCAATCGGTGTGATAGTGCTGGATGAAGATCAGAATACATGGCTCGTTGGGCAATGGCGTTATCCGATCAACCGTTACACTTGGGAAATTCCGGAAGGTGGAGGTAATCCTGAAGTTGATCCTATTGAATCTGCGAAACGCGAATTACTTGAGGAAACAGGAATCACTGCAAACAAGTGGACGAAAATTCTGGAAATGCATTTGAGTAATTCTGCTTCGGATGAATTTTGCATTCTCTACTTGGCGCAAGAGTTGAGTTTCGGTGAAGCGCAACCTGAGGAAGACGAAGATCTGGAAGTGATGAAAATTCCGTTTGAGGAAGTTTATGCGCGTGTGAATAGCGGTGAGATTACCGATAGTTTGACGGTGGCAGCCGTGTTGAAGGTGAAGTTGATGTTGCTGGAGGAAAAATAACCCCAGAGGAAAACAAAAAATAACCGCAAAGACGCAAGGAGCGCAAAGGAAGAATACCGCTACATTAGTAGAAATAGAATTAAACGGATGTCTCCCCTTGCTGAGATTGCTTCGTTCCTCGCAATGACTTTGCGTCTTTGCGGTTAAAATATTTTTGCTTACCAGACAATCTTCATCTCATCCAACAAGTAACCTGCTCCCGCATATTTGTCGATAACGAAAAGTGTGTAGCGCACATCGAGCGTAATGTTTCTGCATCGCTGTAGATCATAACAAACATCGCTCATCGTGCCTTCCCATACGCGATCGAAGTTTGTACCAATGAGATTTCCGTTCGCATCAAAGACAGGGCTACCCGAATTTCCACCTGTTGTGTGATTCGTTGCAATAAAACATGTGTGAAGTTCACCATCAATCTTATCAGCATAGCGACCGTAATCTTTTTTGCGCCAGAATTCCATCAGGCGTTGTGGAACTTCATAATCCGGGATGTAAGGATTCTCTTTCGCTGCAACTCCGTTTAGTGTCGTGTACCAACTGTACATAAAACCATCCGTTGCTGTAGGATCATTGTACGGAAGAATATTTCCATACGCAACACGCAGCGTTGAGTTTGCATCCGGATAAAAATGAAACTCCGGAAACACTGCCATCTGGGCTTCCATGTAAATTCTGTTTAGTCGTGTGATTTCATCATTTGCTTTCTGATATGGAGGAGTAATCACAGTATAGAAATGTGTGTACAACGAATCTGTGAGTGCATACGCAGGATCACTTGCGAATACATTCCAGTTATTCGGGGTGAAAGCCTCCAATGCAGCTTTCACTTTATCCTTATTAATGAAAATAGTACTCGCATAAAGTTTCGTGAAGTACTTTGTCCATTTTCCCTTGCGGGAATTCTTCACTTCGCTAAAAATTGAAGGCTTTTTATCTGCGGCCATTGATTTATCCATCTCGCCGAAAATACCTGCAGCAATCTGCATATCAACTGCGGAATTGTAATCTTTGAAGTAACCATCAACTCCGGCTTTTAACGCTTTAAGAGTTTTGTCAATTTCTGCCTGCTCTTGTCTCTCCGCTTTACAGAGATTGACCAGCTTGCGATAATTGCTGATGTAACGAATGAGTTCTACCGACAAAGCACCTTCATTCATATAATCTGCGGCCCGTTGCCACGGACCAATTTCCGCGTACTTCAATTTGAGATCTGCAAGCAAGGTTCCGTATTTAGCAACCTTGGTGTTGTCAGATGCGATGCGCGTTGTAAACATTGCTTCTCGCTGTTGCTTTTTGGCCACAGCATTGTAATCAATTAAACCATCCATTTCGCCGCGCCACTTCTTCCACGCATTTGCAGCCCCATTTCTCTTGGCAGCATATTGAATTCTCACCACATCACTTTTCCCCATTTCCTGCTCCATGATTTCAAGGCGAATCGTTCTCAAATCAACTTTTATCGGATTGGTAACATTGGCAATGAGATCAACACCCCATGATGAAAGATATTCAGTAGTACGCCCAGGAAAACCATATACCATTGTGAAATCGCCAACCTTAATACCGGAAGCATTTATCGTGAACGATTTTTTTGGTTTGTATGGCACATTGTCTTTCGAATATGCAGCTGGTTTGTTATCACGTCCTGCATAAATTCTGAACAAAGAAAAATCAGCCGTATGACGTGGCCAGACCCAATTGTCTTCGTCGCCGCCGAAATTACCCATTGTCACAGGAGGCGCTCCAACCATT
>CAZBYM010000010.1:0-22455 GCA_964495745.1 uncultured Chryseobacterium sp.
GACGTAAGCGAAACGCTATATGTTCCAGGCGTGTTATAAACAACATTTGGAACAGAATCAGTAGACGTGCTCGGTGTTCCTCCACCAAAGCTCCAACTGTAACTTGTAGCCTGTGCATTAAATGAGTAATCTGTAAACGTCAGATTGCCCCCGGCACAAACAAATTGCTGATCACTTGGTCCGAAATCTGCAATAGGCGCACATGGTTGTGGGTTCAGAATTCCTGTTGCAGTATGGGTTGCTGTTGTCCACAATGAATTACGTTGTCCTGTGCCACTACCAAGTGCCGTCCACATGCGGGCACGTTGTCCGTTTGTGAACATGTGCTCGCAGAATGAATACTCCATATAATTCTGCACGTTCTCAACCACATTGTTATTGCAAACATCATTGGTCGTCAGGTTGCATGAAGTCCAACCTTTCGTTACGGGAGTGTCGGTAACACCGTCGTTGCCACACGTTACACCAGGTGTATTCGAAAATCCCCAAACGTGAGGAAGATTTAGAAAGTGCCCTATTTCATGTGTCAATGTCCGTGAAGTAAGCGCATTACCACTACCAATACTACCCACGTAATCGGATCGGCAAATAATTCCGTCGGTTGAAGCCGAAGGCGCGCCACCAGGGAGATATGCGTATGCAGCTGCACCACTTCCAATTACTTTCGTAACCCAAATATTTAAATAACGGGCACGGTTCCAATAATTGAGTTTTGATCCATCGTCGCCAACATACGTTTCTGAAGAAGCAATGCGATCGATTCCGTTCGTGCAATTTCCATTGGGATCAAGGGCCGCAAGGCGGAATTCAATTTCTGCATCGTCTGCAATTCCCACGAACGATGGAACAATCAGATTAGTGTCGGAATTTAATTTGCGAAAATCAAGATTGAGAATGCGAACTTCATCAATTACCTGCGCGTCAGAAATATTTTCTCCGCCATAATCGTGAACGATGTGAAACACAATCGGGATAATATATGTTGGTGGTGACTGTGGTGAGTTGGGGTCTCCATTTCTGTTACTTGAAATCCGCGGATAACCTTGCATGAAAGCAATGCGATCCTGCTCGTCGGCACGACGCTGACTTTCTTCAAATTCAGCTCGTCGCTGTGGGTCAAGTGCCAATGAGGCTTCCATCATCTGGTCCGTTGCACAAGGCAAATATCCAGAGGAAGTGTTGTTTTGTGCTGTTACATTGGAAGCGGTGCCCAACATGAGAAGTGCACTGGCTAGAAAAGTAAAATTCCGTTTCATTTTTTCGGATGTTGTTATGTTTGGTGCGCGTGTTTTCTAAATCAAAGATCCTTAGCTGAAAAAACAGTTTCGGGGAATTTTTCAGGGAGGTCTAAGGTACTCAATAATTTTTTCGCCGTCAAGTCGGGATGCGCTAATTGCTCAGTGATTTTATAGTCCACAAACTGCTGAATTCGGCTAAAATCCTTGGATGAAGCGCGACGTATTTCATCTTGCATTGCCGTGTCAACTATACCTGGAGCAATTGAGAAAATTCGAACGTGTTTTTTGCCGGAAATTGACAATTCCTCAGCGACAACTCGAGAGAACATCTCGAGTCCAGCCTTGGATGCGCAGTAGGAACTCCAACCGTCAATTGGATTTTTGCTGGCACCTGAACTGATATTCATGATTACAAGAGGAACATTTTTATCACCATACGTCTTGATGAAATTATTTGTCAGGATGCACGGAGCAGTTAGGTTGACGTTGAACAATCTCTGAAAAGATGCATTGTCAATTGCTCCCACGGGCTTCACATGTCCAAATGCTCCGGCATTGTTCACCAGAAAAATTCGACTTGGATTTTTGAGTTCCGGAAACTGCCATTGAGCCACAGCATCAACGTCGCTGAGGTCCAATTCTACATAGCGAAAATTTTTCTGTGAAATAGAATTTGTCCTGGACAATCCAATCACTTCACATTCATCCCTCGATAAAATTACATTCGCCAGCGCCTGACCGATTCCCCTGGATGTTCCTGTTATAATGTAGTAGTTCACAGCTGTGATGTTTGTTCAATAGGGATAATCAAGGCAACGATTCCACACGAGCAATTTTGTTTTTGCTAATTTTGCTCTCATAACGAGGAACAAAATGCTCAACCATTTTCTCATTGTCGCGATTGTGTCTTTGATATCCAGCGTTCAACTTGATGCCCAAAGCGCGGTTTATTATTGCAGCAATACCGGCACATACGGATTCTGTTACAACTCCGAATCCGAAATGGCAGCAAGAGAATGTGGTTATTATCGTTGCATCGTCAATGGCGGAACACAACCGGTAATCAAAGACTACTCGTCGAAGTCGGGCTACGGCGCACTCTGCATTGGCACGGACTATGTCGATACAAAAGTGATCGTTGTTGCATTTGGATACACAACGCGAGATGAAGCCGATGAAACAGCGCGACAGAATTGTGAGGAAGCGGGTGGATGTAAAATTCGTGTGAAAGAACAATGGAACGACCAATGATGTGCTAATGCGGTAATTTGCTAACGTGCTAAAAAGATATTACCAACGTTTAGCACATTTTCGACATCAGCATATTAGCACATTAACCGAGCGCTTGTTTCACACCAAACCATTCAGCAACGCGTGGTTGATCAGCTCTACGGTGTTTCTACATTCTGATTTCTGAAGTAAACTTTGTCGGTGAATTTTTACTGTATTCGAACTGATATGAAGTTTCGCCCCAATTTCATCGCTGTTTAAACCCTGAACTAGTAGGTGTAATACCTCAAGCTCGCGGGGGGAAATCACCATCGGAGTTGTAGGGAATGAACTGTTCAGCACTGTTGAATATCCGTCGTACTGGTTTTTTCTTGAGATAGAAAAAACAATTTTGCTATCTGTCTTATGATTTGAGATGTCGGAAATTACTCCTAACGTCAAGAGCGGATTATTCAGCATATCCCGTTCGAGAATTACATATTGCTGCAGTACCGAAATATATCTCCCAGCTGGACTTTTGATACGATAGCTGATTGAGAAACGGGATTGTTCAGCATCCTCGTCACTCATACTACGAACGTTATCCAAAAAGAACGGAAATACCTGTTCGTTGATCGTGCGTATATCATCCGGATGCAGCAACTCATTAACCGACCACTCCTGACCTTTTTTCATGAACGTTTCTGAGTCGTGTCCCAAAACAGACTTCGCACTTTTGCTGATGTATAGATATTCCCTCGTTCTGTAGTCAAGAATGTAAACAGCGCACGGAAGAAAAGTCAGAATATTAGTAAGAAATTCAGACCGCGCGAGGTAGTAATTCTTGTCGCGATAATTTTGTGCAGCTCCGATCTTCCTCAGGAAATCCCGATAGTCGTCGTGCGAAATTGCCGTGACTGCTTTGGTTGAATTATTTTTCTTCCTTGAACTCATTCGGAATTACACTCAGTTATTCGGTAAAACAAGAATCGGCAAATTCTTTAAGCAATACTGAGAATTTGGCCGGTTGATCGTACTGAAAATTATGCCCGGCATTGGCAATGATGTGAATTTTATCTCCCCATTTCTTCAGTTCAATCGTATTGAGGTATTCGATGAAACAAAGTCGCTCTTTATCCCCGAACACAACACACAAGGGCAACCCGGAATTTTCGACATTCGCAATTTCATCAGAGTACGCGCCTGCGCCAATAGAAGCGGCCATGTGAACACGAAACTGCGGATCTGTATTTTTGAAAATTGTTCTTACCTGGTTTCGTGTCTCGTTATTAATGTCGTGATTCATATCGGCAATAAGCAGATCAATTTCAGCATCAGTAGGATTGGGAGTAAATAACGGAGCAAGATTTGGATTGGGTTGTAAAATTTTATCCGGAGTTAATCCTTTCCCAATGATGGAGCATGAAGCGATCAGCATCCCTTTACAGTTTTTCAATCTTGGAATTATTTCACCAATAATGTTCGACCCCAGCGAAGTTCCAACAAGAATATAATTGTCGGGATTCAGTTCACGAACTGTCTGCTCTACATGCGCCGATATCCCGATCATTGAATAGTCTTTTGCCGAATCCGTACTGCGGAATGATTCGCCATGACCGGGAAGATCAAGGGCGATCATTGTGTATTTTGAATTCAGATTTACATCATCAAGAAAATATCTCCAATGTTCGGCTGATTGAGAATTACCGTGGATAAAGATGATGGTCTTGTTTGAGTTTCCGGATTTGAGGTAGTGTAGCATTGGCAATGATTGTTCAGTGT
Source organism: uncultured Chryseobacterium sp. (assembly GCA_964495745.1). Lineage (GTDB taxonomy): Bacteria > Bacteroidota > Bacteroidia > Palsa-965 > Palsa-965. Next base: position 4,230 of record CAZBYM010000010.1, read on the forward strand.
TTACACGTGTCAATACACCTAATATTCAGTTACTTCATTAGCAAGGGGGAAGGTAGGAATCATTTTCGTATAGCTACATATAGCTATTGTCTCACATGTGCCAGCCAACTACATTTGACTTGATCTATTTCCATTAACAACCTTACACTACGATCCATCAAAGCATCTTCTCCCCAAGCGAGTGTTTGTTTCAAGTCAGCAAGCGAATCCTGCGCATTCTTGATACAAAATGCTGCTGCTGGGCGGAAATTGACATTGTCTTATTGACCTGAATCCCCGGCAAACGAAGACACAAGCACCTGAATAACTTAACAATCGACGAATATCACAGAAAAATTAATAATTCAAAAAATGCGGCGTGATCAGGTCAATAAAAACTCTACCAAATGTTTGCAATTCCAATACCAACGTTAACTATTATTCCGCAATGACAGAATTCATTGTCAGTAATTTGTGTCGACAGATGAATTGGATCTTAATTTTTACGGTAAATCAATTCAACAAATGAAAAACTCATTCTTCTTTTCAGCGGCGACCATAGTGTTCTCATTAATCACCGTTCTTTCATCGTTCTCTTTGTGTGGCCAAGAATTTCAGTGGGCGAAGCAGATGGGAGGAATAAATTCTGCCAGCAGCTATTCAATCGCAGTGGATGATTCTGGGAATGTTGTAAGTACGGGCTGGTTTGCAGGAACAGCAGATTTTGATCCTGGAATTTCCGCTTTCAGTTTGTCCTCGTTTTCCAATTTTGATTTCTACATTTCAAAGTTGGATAGCGCAGGCAATTTTGTTTGGGCAAAGAGTTTTGCAGGCGCAGGAAACGAAAAAGGTTGTGCTGTTGCGGTGGACTTGATGGGCGATATTTATGTCACTGGACATTATTCTGGAACTGTTGATTTCGACCCGGGTATTGGTATGTTTAATTTGACATCGGCTGGATTTGATGATATTTTCATTCTAAAACTAAATGCGGCAGGGAATTTCGTTTGGGCCGCAGGCTTCGGAGCAACACAACAAGATAAAGGATTGTCAATTACGATTGATCGAACAGGCGATGTTCTAACAAGCGGATATTTTCGTGGCACCGTAGATTTTGACCCGGGCCCTTCCACTTCACTTCTAACAACCGGGGCTGGAGATGATATTTTCGTGCTAAAACTATCAGCATTCGGAAATTTCGTTTGGGCAAAAAACATGGGTGGAAATCCAACTGACTATGGAAATGACATTGCCATAGATCAAGCATCAAATGTTGTTACGGTTGGCTTTTTTTCTGGCACCGCTGATTTTGATCCCGGCTTGGGGGTATTCAATTTGATTTCCAGTGGCGGGACTGATGTCTTCATTTCAAAATTGGACGCTTCCGGAAATTTTGTTTGGGCAAAACAATTAGGAGGGTCTTTGCAAGACGACGGGAGATCAATTGCGGTAGATGCATTAGGGAATATTTACTGTTCCGGATTATTTTATGGCACAACCGATTTTGATCCAGGGCCTGGAACGTATAACCTAACTTCCGCGGGTGCTGCGGATATTTTTGTTTCCAAAATAGATTCATCAGGAAATTTCGTATGGGCTAAAAGAATGGGAAGTACGTCCGATGATGTTAGCTACGCAATTGCGACTGATACATCCGAAAATATTTACACAACCGGTATTTTTCAAGGAACCGTAGATTTTGATCCAGGGGTGGCTAGTTATGACATCACTGAATTTGGCGCTAGTGATGCATTTATTTCAAAATTGGATTCTGAAGGAAACTTTGTGTGCGCCATGCAATTGGGTGGCACTTCTTGGGAACAAGGGCTTTCCATTGCCGTTGACTCATCAAACAACATTTACACTACAGGAGCCTTTGACTTAACCACTGATTTTGATCCGACCATCGCAGTATATAACTTGACTTCTGCCGGGGTAGATATTTTTGTTCAAAAAATGTCTCAATGCACTCCTCCATCAACGCCAACAAATACGACACCTCCCTTTAACTTGGGTGTTTGTTCCGGAACATCAACAATAGTGTCCGCGATTGGAGCAGGGACATTAGGTTGGTATTCTGCACCAACAGGTGGAAGCTATTTGGGAGCAGGTTTAAGTTATCCAACATTGGCGCTTACGCAGAACACAACGTATTATGTTCAAGACAGTACATGCTCGGTAAGTAATTCACGAACAGCAATCACAGTTACGGTAATCCCACTTCCAATTGTAAGCACCAGTGGCAGTGCTGATACAGTCTGCGCTGGAAATGCTATAACACTCTCTGGAAGCGGAGCAACAACCTATCTCTGGGATAACGGCGTTACCGATGGTGTTTCTTTCGTTCCCACTGCAACAATGAGTTATATCGTTATTGGAACGGATACAAACGGATGTTCCAATTCTGATTCCATTTCTATTGTTGTCAATCAGCTACCAATAGTCACTGTGCTTTTCGACACCACGTTGTGTTCAACTGCGGGAGTATATTTACTCACTGAAGGCTCTCCGTCCGGAGGAACATGGTCAGGAACTGCGATAAGTAGTGGAGCATTTGATCCTGCAGTTGCTGGAACGGGAACTTTCGTTCTCACGTACTCTTACACGGATGGAAATAATTGCACAGCAAGTTCGTTGGACACTATGCAAGTGGATGTTTGTTTGGGTCTCACCTCTGAAAATTCTTTGAATAATGTTGTCGTCTATCCAAACCCAGCACATGAATCGGTAACGATAACTTTTTCGAATGAATTGAATTCTGCTCAAACAAAAATTATTGTCTACAACTCTTTGGGACAAGAAGTGAGTGTGAGTCTGTTAAAGGGAACTATTGTAACGCTGGAACGAAATGAACTCCCAGCAGGTATTTATTTTTTCACGATTTCGGAAGGAGAAAAAAGGGTGAATGGAAAAATTGTTTTTGAGTAAACGACGCGAAATATTATTTCACTTCACGAATTATCAACTCGCAATTATAAACGACTTTCAAATAGTCAAATCAATATGAAACAATTCAGAAATCTAATCGTGTGTTTGTTCTTGCTGCTAATGCAAATTGATTCAAACGCGCAAACCATTAACACCATATGCGGCACTGGGACCGGAGGATACGCAGGCGATGGCGGTCCAGCGGTATCAGCGCAAATTAATGGAGGTAGCGGAATTTGCAGAGATGCTATTGGAAATATATATATCGCCGATATGTTCAACAACAGAATCAGAAAAATTGATCTGTACGGAAACATTTCTACCGTTGCGGGTAATGGCACCGCGGGTTACAGTGGAGATGGCGGGCTTGCTACTTCTGCCAGTATTATGACGCCAAGAGGAGTGGCGGTTGATGCAACGGGTAATTTGTTTATTTCTGATGGCACTTACCGAATCCGAAAAGTCAATATCGCAGGAATCATTACAACAATTTGCGGCAACGGCATCTCAGCACATAGTGGTGATGGTGGACCTGCGCTGAGCGCCAGCATCATGAGCGTAGGGCACATTACATTTGATCAGTTTACTGGTGATCTCTATTTCTGTGATTTTCAAGCTTACAGAGTTAGAAAAATTACACCAGCAGGAATAATATCCACAATTGCAGGTAATGGTACAGCAGGTAGCAGCGGTGATGGCGGATTTGCTGTCAACGCACAATTGAATGGACCGTATGGTGTGGCGTGTGATCCACTTTTTGGAAATTACCTATATATATCCGAAAATTATACGAATCGCATACGCCGGGTTGATCTGGTATCTGGAATGATTTCAACATATGTAGTTGGTACAATCAATTGGCCAGCCGGACTGGCCACTTTTCCAGATGGCGATTTACTAATTGCAAGCGGAACTTATGAAATTTATAGGGCGGATTTTCCGACCGGAACTTTAACCCCTTTAGCAGGAATAGGCATCAGCGGTTTCAGCGGAGACGGAGGAAATCCGCTTGCGGCTCGGATCAGTTATCCAACAGGAGTATGTGTTGTAAATAATGGTTATTATTTCAATGATCAAAATAACAATCGTGTAAGATCCGTAATGAATTCCTTAGGTGCTTCACAAGTACAATCTAATGTTAATTGTTATGGATCCTGTAATGGTTCTGCATCTGTTTACGCAAATGGCGGCATTCCTCCTTACAATTATTCGTGGTCTCCTTCAGGAGGAACCTTTTCAACAGCGTCATCTCTATGTGCAGGAACTTACACTTGCGTTATCCAAGACTTTGGTGGTAATGTAATAAGCCGAACGTTCAACATCACAGAACCGAGTGCATTTTCAACAAGTATTGGTGGAACCTCAATGCTTAGTTGCTTCGGAATGACTAATGGTTGGTGTGGAGTTAGTGTAAGTGGCGGAACAACTCCCTATACTTATGATTGGAGTCCTGGCTCCCCAACTGGTGATGGCACAGCGACAATTTCTGGTTTATCTAGCGGAGTATATTTCTGCTTGGTAACCGACGCAAACGGATGCACCGTACAGTTGTCGCGCTTCATAGACGAGCCGCCACCCGTTTTAGCATCACTAGCCTCGCAAACCAATGTGAATTGTAACGGTGGTGCAAATGGAGCAGCGTCCGTTTCGGCTTCTGGTGGTGTTGGAACCTATTGGTTCAATTGGGCACCTGGAAATCCGACTGGCCAAGGTTCGTCTAACGTGTCGAACCTTACAGCGGGAACATGGACCTGTACAATTGGAGATTTTAATGGATGTACTACCACTCAGACAGTCAACATCACCCAACCTCCTACTCTTGTTGTTGCATACCTTTCTGATAGTTACGTATTATGTTTCGGTGGAAATAGTGGAACCGCTGCTGTTTCAGTTTCGGGCGGCACAGGTGCATATTCCTACAATTGGACTCCGGGTAATCCGCCTGGAGATGGTACCGCCAGTGTAACCGGTTTGACAGCTGGCACCTGGACATGCACTGTTACAGATGCAAACGGTTGTGTTGCGACAAGAACCTTTAACATTACTCAACCACCTCCGCTCAGCGTAAATACAGTTTCGCAAACAAATGTTCTTTGTAATGGGGCTGCAACTGGAGCTGCAACAGTTGTGGCTGGTGGTGGCCTCCCGGCGTACACATATAACTGGACTCCAGGAAATCCTATTGGTGATGGCACAGCCACCGCAACAAGTCTAACAGCAGGATCCTGGATGTGCACAGTTACTGATTCTCGTGGATGCACCAATTATAGAATTTTCAATATCACACAACCTTCTGCAATTGTTGTTACAACACTTTCCCAAACCAATAATACTTGCAACGGCGGAAATAACGGCGCCGCATCAATAAATCCGCCTTCTGGTGGAGTTGGACCTTATTCGTACAACTGGTCTCCAGGAAATCCCATTGGCGATGGCACAACTGCTGTAACTGGTCTTACCGCAGGAACGTGGACATGCACCGTGACTGATTTCAACGCATGCATAGTAACACAAACTTTCAATATCACTCAACCAATTGCAATTACCGGAAGCATCGGACATAGTGATGTGTCCTGCTTTGGAGGTTCTAATGCGAATGCGGGACTTAGTGTTGGGGGAGGGAATCCACCGTATTCCTATGATTGGTCTCCTGGAAATCCTACTGGAGATGGAACAACATCGGTTTCCGGACTTTCTGCAGGAACATGGTCATGTACAGTAACGGATGCCAATAGTTGCAGTGCAACAATAACAGTTAATATTACTCAACCGCCGATGCTCGTTGCATCAGCTTCATCGCAAACGAATATTTCTTGTAACGGTGGATCGAATGGAGCAGCTTCAGTTTCTGTTTCGGGTGGAACAACTTCCTATTCCTTTAACTGGACTCCCGGAAATCCAACGGGCGATGGAACTTCTGGTGTAACAGGTCTGACAGCAGGAATATGGACCTGTACAGTGACTGACGCCAACGCGTGCGTAGCAACTCAAACATTCAACATCACCGCTCCATCCGCTCCACTCGTTGCTACTGTCACTCAAACCTATGTATCATGTTTTGGCGGTAGTGACGGATCTGCTACTGCATCTGTGTCGGGCGGAACGCCGGGTTACACTTATTCTTGGGCTCCGGTTGGTGGAACATCTGCAACTGCTACAGGCTTGACGCCGAACTGTCATACGGTAACAGTTACTGATGCCAATGGATGTGTCGTAACGCAAACAGTATGCATTTCACAACCTGCACAATTAACTGTTTCTAATGCTTCACAAACCAACGTTTCGTGCAATGGAGGATCAAATGGAGCTGCCTCGGTTAACGTATCAGGAGGTACAACTTCTTACTCGTATAACTGGACTCCAGGTAATCCTGCCGGAGATGGAACTGCGAGTGTAACCGGATTGTCTGCTCAAACTTACACCTGTACTGTTACAGACGCCAACTTGTGCGTTAATTCTTCGACAATAAGTATTACAGAACCACCTGTACTTTCTGCAGCTTCATCTGCAACTTCCATTGCGTGTAATGGAGGAAATGCAACAATAACAGTTTCTGGAAGTGGTGGGACTTCTCCATACACCGGAACAGGAATGTTTACAGTAGTAGCAGGGACATACTCGTTTACTGTAACCGATGCCAACGGTTGCACCAACACAAGTACAATCACTGTTACAGAACCTACAGCATTGCTTGCAAGTTCATCTGCAACATCAATTACGTGCAACGGCGGAAACGCAACTGTGACTGTTACAAGTAGCGGCGGAACTTCACCTTACACAGGCGAAGGAACATTTACTGAATTCGCAGGAACATACTCTTACGTTGTAACAGATGCGAACGGTTGTACTTCTACAACAACAATTTCGATCACAGAACCAACTGCAATTTCTGCTTCAGTAACTTCTGTGAACGTTGGCTGTAATGGAGACTCAACAGGATCAATCGATCTTACTGTTAGCGGAGGAACTTCTCCATACACGTTCGACTGGAACAGCGGCGCATACACTACAGAGGATATTTCAGGTCTTGGTGTGGGAACTTACGTTGGTGTTCTCACTGACGCGAATGGTTGCACGGATGGCGGAACTGTTGTAATCACTGAGCCAACTGCTCTCGTAGCTTCTCTTACTACTGTAACTGATCCAACATCTTGCGGAGGAACTGACGGTTCTGTTGACATTACAGTTTCCGGTGGAACAATCGGATATTCGTTCTTGTGGAATACATCGGCAACAACTGAAGATCTTTCAGGAATAGGAGCAGGTGCATACAACTGTGCTGTTACAGACACGAACGGTTGTGTTGCTACTGTGAATGCTTCGCTCAACGATCCGAATGCACCAACAGTTACACTGACTGTAACAGTTGATACTTTATGTTCTACTGATGCTGCGTTTACACTCACTGGCGAATCTCCTGCTGGTGGCACATTCTCTGGTCCTGGTGTATCTGCCGGAACTTTTGATCCAGCTATTGCAGGTATTGGAATGCACATCATCGGATACACGTATACTGATATCAATGGTTGCACAGGAAGTACAACAGATTCCATTTACGTTGACATCTGTATGGGAACACTGTTCGCAGTTCAAAGTTCACCGTTCACCGTTTTCCCTAACCCGAACAACGGAGCTTTCACATTGCAGTTAAACACTACACTTGCTGCTGATGTGATGATTTACGATGCACAGGGTAAGTTGGTGAACGCTCAGAAAGTTCAACCAAATGTTCAGACACAAATGAGCGTCGTTGAATCAGGCATGTATATGATTACAGTAGTGACTGCAGATGGTCAGCGCACAAGTCAGCGCGTGATTGTGAATCGCTGATTGTACAACAGTGATAATTCAAAGCCGTCCCGTCATGCAATATGACGAGACGGCTTTTTTGTTGATTGACAAAACGCAGTATTGATGCGTTGTAAACATTAAATAAGCTATCTCTACTTCCTGATTGCAGTCTGATGATTCAGCACGTGCTTTTTTATCCGGGCGTAGAGATAAGGATTGGCTTCACCTTTCTTACCAAAATATATTCTGATTTGCGAAGCATCGGAAGCGACAATAAACTCTCCAACGTAAGGGGCAGAAGTTCCGGATGACTTCTTAGGCTTGATTTCTTCTATTTGAGCAACGGCAACCTTATTCAATCCAAGACACCCGAATCTGGTTTTGATTTCCTCTGACACAAATTCCGGCGTAACACACAACACCCGTGAAGAATTATTCAAAGCGAAAAATGCAATTGCCAGAACTGCCGCAGCAACAAAGGAACTAAATGGAATTTGGCCCGTAAAGAGCAGCGCACATCCGCCAATAAGAAGAACCATACCAGGTATCCAAATATTATCGAGTTTCATTTCCGCAATAAACCCATCTGGTGTTTCTGTTATGATTAATCCCGCCGGTACCGGAGGTAAGACAATTTCATTTGGTACAAGATTAGCTCGATTTCGCTCTGCGTAATTCTGATCTACCTGAGAAGCTTTGACCCGCGAGACGACATTTCCCTGTTTATCCGTTTCAATAATATCGAGCTGAAGTGCAGTCGCAAAAAACTCCGCAGCCTTTCGCTGTTGAAATTCTTCAGCGAAGAAAGCCAATATCACTCGTCTGTTCTCATCAGGATGAACAAGAACCACTTCACAGAATTTTTCGTCACTATCCTTTCCTCTGTACCGCGTATTCACCATTATTCCGGAGTACTCACTCACTGAAGCGTCCATCACCTCCAAGCTTCCGAATAACGGTTTGGCCGAATAACTGATGCGCGAACGGTCGATGTACAAATCAATCTGCATGTTTCTCTTCATGAAGAAATAGAATGGCAACACTCCCGCACATGCGAAACACGACATGAACACCACAACAAACGTTTTTAGTTGCCCGTCTCGTGACATTAATACAAGAAACGTAACGCAGAAGCCAATCCACACCAATGAAAAGAGAATTCCGAAAATTATTCCTACTGCATCTCGCTTCTTTGTTCTTGAATAAGGCAAAGTTGTTGGAAATGGTCCGTAAGATTTACCTGTGGAATCGTAGTTAAAAATTGCGCGCATGATGAAATTTATACTCTTGATGAAAGCGAAGCTAACAAAGTTCCTTTTACCGCTTACTGTGCTGTCACCGGCACCTCAATCGTAATGATCACATGGTCTCTTGCACTAGGACTTTTCTTACCTACGTTGTAATCACCCGCGAGTAATTCAAGTGTACCTTTTACAGTAGCTTTTTTTCCGTTTTGAATAAACTGAAATGGAATGCGAACCGGATGAACAGTTCCTTTCATCGTTAATTTTCCGAATGCAATGAAATCGTTGTTGCTTTTTACGACAGAGTCTGATGTGAAAGAAATTTTCGGATAACGCGTAGCATCGAAATATACAGGCTTTTTCAAGTGTGTCGTGAGTCCGCCATTATCAGTTGTTATCGTGGCAACATCCACAGAAGCGTTGATGTAAGATCCGGCGGGCGACAACGGATCAAATTTGAACGTGCAGATTAATCCGCTGAAATCTCCACAATGATTTCTTGCAGGTACAACGAAATGAATTTTCGAATTTTTAGAATCGACAGTCCATAACTTCGGTGCAAAAAGAAATGAAGAGAGCGTCGCCCCAAGTAGAACGCAAACAAAAAGAATACTAATCTGACGTGCCTTCATTCGAAATCAATCAGAAGTTATTGCTGTTAACTCAATGCATTCTTCAAATCAGCGAGCAGATCTTCTACATTTTCAATTCCAACACTCAATCGGAGCAGATTGTCAACTACTCCCACTTTATCGCGCTCCTCTTTAGGAATAGCACCGTGCGTCATTGTAGCAGGATGATTGACCAATGATTCTACTCCCCCAAGTGATTCTGCCAATGAAAACACTTTGAAAGATGACGCGATCCGGAAAGTTTCCTTTAGATCAGCGCCTTTCAAAACGATTGAAATCATTCCGCCGAAATCCTTCATCTGCTTTTTTGCAATATCATGATTAGGATGATCTGTAAATCCGGGCCAGTAAATTTTTTCAATTTTCGGATGAGTCTTCAGGTACTCCGCGATTTTTCTTCCGTTGAAACAATGGCGATCCATGCGCACGTGCAGCGTTTTTATTCCACGCAATACTAGGAATGAGTCCATCGGTCCGGGATTTGCGCCACAACTGTTGAGAATAAAATAGAGTTGATCGTAAAGTTCTTTGCTATTCATCACGAGCGCGCCCATCACAACATCGCTGTGTCCACCAAGATATTTTGTCATGGAATGCATAACAATATCTGCTCCAAGAGCTATTGGATTTTGCAAGTAAGGTGATGCAAAAGTGTTGTCAACAGCGAGAATCAATTTATGCTCTTTTGCAATCGTCGCACATGCGGCAATGTCAACAATCTGCATGGTTGGATTCGTTGGTGTTTCCAGCCAGATAAGTTTAGTATTCGCGTTAACGAATTTGCGGATATTCTGCGCGTCTGTGAGATTGATAAAATGAAATTTGATTCCATAATTCGCGAAAACTTTCGTGAACATGCGGTATGATCCTCCATACAAATCATCGCCAGTGATCACTTCATCACCGGGGCGAAGCAATTTGCACACGGCATCCATCGCTCCCATTCCAGAAGAAAAACACAATCCATGCTCTGCGCCTTCTAAAGCTGCAACACATTTTTCAAGAGCAACGCGCGTAGGATTCTTTCCGCGCGCATATCCATAACCTTTATTTGATCCTGGAGATTCCTGAACATAAGTCGAAGTCTGGAAAATAGGTGTCATGATCGCTCCTGTAGAAGGATCGGGTTCTTGACCGGCGTGAATTGCCTTTGTGCCGAAGCCGTAGGATGATGCGTCTTTCATAGGAGGTAAAGTTCGTGATTTTTTCTGCCACAAAGACACGAAGGCCCCAAGTATCACCAAGTCCTTTGTGCCACTTTGCGCCTTAGAGACTTAGTGGCTAACTTTGGACTCTTATGAAGAAATTCTACTACCTCTCCACCTGCTCTACTTGTGCTCGCATCATCAAAGAAACAAAAGTCGATAAACTGGGATTTGCGATGCAGGATATCAAGACCGAAGCAATTACCGCTGCACAGCTAGATGAAATGAAAGCACTTGCTGGAAGTTATGAAGCCTTGTTCAGTCGGATTGCCTTGAAATTTCGCGCATGGAAATTGAATGAGAAAAAATTGACCGAAAAGGATTACCGAAAATATATCCTTGAAGAGTATACATTCCTGAAACGACCTGTTGCGATTATTGGGAAGGAGATTTTTGTTGGGAATTCGAAGGCAAACGTAGCTGCACTCAAGCAAGCTGTCCGGTGAACGTTCACAGTTAAAATCGTTTACAGTTCACAGTTCAACCAATGAACGATGAACTAAGTAACGGTGAACTACTCCACAACCAGTTTCCCCTGCTGTACTTTCTCAGAATCTCGTGTGATGGTGTAGAAATATACGCCCGCTCCGTAAACAGAAAGATCAATTGCACAAACTGCATCATTCGCAACTGTTGATGTTACTTTTCTTCCGGAGATATCGAACACTGTGATGGTGTTGCCCACTTCCATGTCGTAGAACATGAATTGACCTTCGCTCGGATTCGGAGCAACGGTCACAGGAGTTGGATTTTCGAACGAAGCAATTCCCGTTGGAGAAGTATTGAAACACCACCATTGAGAAAACGCGCTCGTGTCACCACCATTGTTGCTGCGCACACGCCAGTAATAAGTTTGTCCAAGTGTTAAACCCGCAACCACTTTTGTTGTACCTCCTACATTCACATTCGTATGTGTTGTAGCAAATGTGGAGTCGGATGAAACTTGCAGGTTATAGATAATTCCGTCGCTCAGCGCCTGCCAACTTATTACCCGCGATGTTGAATTGTTGGAAGAGAAATTCGCCGGCAAATTATGAGTCGGAGCTCGTGCGAGCGTATCATTGGAACCCGCATAAGTGACAAACATTTCCATTTTGAGTAATGGATTATCATTTGCATCTCGCGGCTCACTCACAACCGTGTCAACAAAATTCATTCCGCTTGCAACGCGACCATACACCGAGTATGTTCCATTGAGCCAGGAAGCATTTGCAACGCAGATAAAAAACTGGGAATTCGCGCTGTTTGTATCTGCATCACGAGCCGCAGAAAGAATTCCACGTTTATGAAGTGCAACGCTGAACTCTGCGTTGACGGTAGGTTGGCTTGTATCGCCATAACCCCATGTTGAAATCGGTCCACTTCGTGAATTCGGATCACCACCTTGAATCATAAATCCCGGAATGACGCGATGAAATGCTGTGCTGTCATAGAACTGTGTGCTCACCAGACTATCAAAGTTATTGACATGATTCGGCGCGATAGCCGGAAAGAGCTCCACTGTGATTGTTCCAACGTAAATACCAGCACGTTTGACCTGAATATCATACATGGGTTTTCCCGTGAAAGTAGTTTGGGCAAATCCAGTAAGTGTGGTCAAGGAAATCGTAAGAGCGAACAGTAGTTTTTTGTGCATATTCAAATGTAGTGAAACGAGCGACATCCAGCAACGATTACCAATCTCAAGTGGACTCGCATTGATTGACAAAAATTGGTGAAGGGCCTTAACGCACTTCTTAACACAGATTACGCAGATTCTGAGTCATTGCGAAAGGAACATAGGGAATCCGTCTTCGAAGTGGAGATCGCTTCGTTCCTGCGATGACTTGTGGACTAATCTGTGTTAAAAGGTAACCATGTATCCGACTAAATCCTTGTGCATGTATCTTTGCCCCGTGAATAAAACACTTATCGCCCACCTTACGCTGCTCACTTCAATGATTATCTATGCAGCAGGATTTTCCGTGATCAAGGAAGTGACACCGGAATTTATTTCGCCAGCGGGGTTTGTTGCGATCAGAATCATTGGGGCCACACCGCTTCTTTGGCTTACCGGACTCTTCATCCGTGAAAAAGTCACACTTCCTGATCTGAAGAAAATTGCAATTCTCTCCGTTTTTGGAGTTTCGATTAATCAATCGCTTTTCATTAAGGGAATGTCTCTCACTTCGCCTATTAGTGGAGCCATCATTATGATTACAACTCCTCTTCTAGTTCTGATCATTGGAAATCTCATTCTGAAAGAGAAAATTACCTGGCAACGAATTTCCGGAATTCTCATTGGACTTGGCGGTGCTGCGCTGTTGGTTTTGACAAGCACGATAAGTTCTTCGCAACACGACAATGCTCTCGGCGATCTGTTTATTTTCATCACCGCACTTTCTTGGGGGACGTTCCTTGTTCTGGTAAAACCACTCATGATAAAATACAATACGATTACCGTATTAAAATGGGTTTTTCTATTTGGCGCTGTGATTTTGATTCCACTTGGTTGGACAGGAATGATGGAAGCGCAATGGATGACGTTCAGCGATAAAACCTGGTTTGATATTTTCTTCGTAGTTGTCGCTGTTACATTTATCGCCTACCTGATGAATGTGTATTCCTTGAAAGTCTTGAGCCCTACAGTTGTGAGCGCATACATTTATCTGCAACCGGTTTTCGCCGCGATGATTGCCTTGTATTTAGGAAAAGATGAGCTCTCGTGGCAGAAAATTGTTTCGGCGCTGTTGATTTTTGCGGGGGTGATACTTGCGAGCCAAACGAGTTCAAAGCACACCGAAAAATAGCCGCAAAGAGGCAGAGGTTCTCGCATAGTAATACGACAATTGAGTCTTTGCTGAGTGTCGCTTTGCGTTTTTCTTTGCGTCTTTGCGCCTTTGCGGCCATTATCAAAATCGTACATTTACAGCTATGAAATCAATGACCGGTTTTGGCAAGTCAATTTGTGAGCTGCCACTTAAGAAAGTATCGATTGAAATTCGCTCGTTAAACAGTCGCCAACTCGATTTGAATTTGCGCGTGCCGTCGTTGTATCGCGACAAAGAGTCTGAAATGCGACAATTGATTTCGCGTTCACTTGAGCGAGGGAAAATTGACGTTTCCATTTATTCTGAGTCTGCAGGAGAAAGCACGAGTTCGGCGATTAATCAGACTTTGGCAATGGAATATTATCGTGAGATAAAAAAACTGGCGGAATCTACAGGTGAAACACCGAAAGATTATCTCGCACTCGTACTTCGCATGCCTGATGTTCTGAAACAAGAGCGTGTTGTTCCTGATGAAAACGAATGGAAGTTGGTCATGAATTCAGTCAACGATGCTATTGCTGCGTTTAACAAATTCCGTGATGACGAAGGAGAAGTATTAGCAAAAGAATTTGAAAAACGCATTGGAACAATTCAATCGAAGCTGGCAGCCATTGCAGAACTTGATCCGCACCGCGCCAATGGTATTCGCGAAAAACTAAATAAATTTCTGGAAGAAAATATTCCGGCAGGCAATGTGGACAAAAACAGATTCGAGCAGGAGCTGATTTATTATTTAGAGAAGCTTGATATCACAGAAGAAAAATTACGACTGCAGACACACTGCAATTATTTTCTAACAACAATGCATGAACCTTCGAGCGGAAGAAAGCTTGGTTTTATTACTCAGGAAATCGGACGCGAAATCAACACCATTGGATCAAAGGCGAATGATGCGGAAATTCAGAAAATGGTTGTGGAAATGAAGGATGAGTTGGAGAAAATTAAGGAGCAGATGTTGAACGTTCTTTAGTTCATTCGTTCACCGTTTACAGTTATTTTCTAATTCCAGTTCGATCGCTTTCTGACTGCGTTGCAACCGACAATCATCTTCTACCAAAATCAATACGCTTTTTCTGTGATCTCGACTGCGCTCGATCTGACAGAAAAAGCTATCTTCGCTCAATGGATTCCGGAAAACTCGTGATTTTCTCTGCTCCATCCGGGGCCGGAAAAACTACGATTGTTCATCACCTCCTGAGAATATTTCCTCAACTCGAATTTTCTGTTTCTGCGACCTCCCGACCATTGCGTGGCGATGAGAATCATGGAACCGATTATTATTTCTACTCGCCGGAGGAATTCAAACGTCGCGTGGCGAATAATGAGTTTGTGGAATGGGAAGAAGTGTATCCCGGGCAGATGTATGGCACACTTCACGCTGAAGTAGAACGCATCTGGAGAAAAGGTCATCACGTGATTTTTGATGTGGATGTAAAAGGCGGAATCAATCTTGCGAAAAAATTCGGAGAACGCGCTCTATCTGTTTTTGTGATGCCTCCTTCAATGGATGCTCTGGAAACACGACTGCGCTTTCGTGCTACAGAACCCGAAGAGAAAATCAAAATGCGTCTCGCAAAAGCGAAGAGTGAATTGGATGATGCAGTACATTTTGACACTGTTCTCGTAAACGACAATCTTGAACAAGCGTTAGTAAAAGCAGAAGACATGGTGCGAACATTCCTTAAACACACCAAATGAAAACCGGACTTTTCTTCGGATCGTTTAATCCTGTTCATGTTGGTCACATGGTGCTTGCTAATTACATGTTGGAATTTACTGATCTCGAAAAAATATGGTTTGTAATTTCTCCGCACAATCCATTGAAAAAAAAATCATCTTTGCTGGCTGATCATCATAGACTGGCTCTAGTGAGACAAGCCATTGGGGAAAATACCAAATTCAAAGCGAGCAATGTGGAATTCTCTTTGCCACAACCATCTTATACTGTGAACACCCTTGCACATCTCAGCGAAAAATTTCCTAAACAGGAATTTTCACTCATCATGGGATCAGACAATTTAGAGTCGCTGCACAAATGGAAAAACTTTGAAGTAATTCTCGAACATTATCAGTTGTTTATTTATCCACGTCCCGGATTTCCCGGTGGCAAATTGTTGAAACATAAAAACGTGGTAATGACTGAAGCTCCGTTGATGGATATTTCTTCAACGATGATCCGTAACGCCATCAAGGAGAAAAAAAACATGCGATACTTTATGCCGGAAGCAGCGTGGACGTATTTGGAAGAGATGCATTTCTATTCGAAATGATTTTCAATTTGCAATTTTCCATTTTCTGTTCAGAATTTTGCAAACAGAAAACCGCAAACAGAAAATCTTTCTGTTATTGTGATAGTTCTTCCACGGTTATTACTGTAACCACAATTATTAGCAACACAACTCTTTGTTAGTGCATGATAATTTGCTTCGTGCTTGATCCTGCGGTTGTACTAACATTTTTCTTGATTTCAGATATGCAACACCTCAACCAGTCAATGTTTCATACCAACGATTGTTAATTGGAATTATCTCCCCTTTTCTATCTGCCTCGTCGGTGTAGCATGAGGGTAAAATATGATTGAATTGAAGTAATGCGCATTCAAATTAAGCCCATTGCCACCAAATACGACACCAAGATTGTGAATTTTGTGTCCATTCCAAAAGAGGGTGCTATTGAGAAATAAGGAATCTTTTCTTGCCTGATCATATCTGAACAAAACCAAACCGCCATTTAAGTTGGATATATAATAATTGAGATAAGCACTGTCCGACTCTGCAACTGGAATCACTTTTGTCAGGTCGGGAGTAGAATCGTGATAAGTCGTTTGCGTGCGAATACTTCCAGAGATAAAATCTATCCCGATAGAATAATAATCATCACCATATGCTTCGTACAGATACATACCTAACAATTTCTCCTTTGAATAATCCGGCTCTTCGAATGTTATGTGCATGTTATGCGCCCACAGGAAAACGGGCCCTTGTCTAAAGTGATTGTCTACAATCCATTTGAGATTCACAGCCATAATACTATCCCCATCACCACGCCTTTCACTTCTTGATTGATCAATTGAAGCCAAGATTTGATCAAGGAGATCAATCGATCTTTTGTAAAGCAAATAACCAATTCGTTCATTTGAATCTGGTAGTTCAGGCATCGTGGTAGCGAGTAATCTCAATTCGTCAATTTTGCTCTTCAGCAAACGCACGGTCTCATCAGGATTGCTCATATTCTTAAGAACAGAATCCTTATTAAATGACACTAAAATTTGTTCTACTTGATTTTTGTCTTCGGGATAAAACATTCCGAAGAAAGTTTTTACGGCATCAATTGTTATATCCACTTCCTGAACTGAGCAGCCTAAAAACAATATTTTGTCGTCTTCAGTGCGAGTTAAGTTAAACTCTCTTACCCATTCTATTAATTCCAACATCTCTTCTTTTTTCCAAATATCAAAGGTCAAATTCGTCGCTATGCTATCCTTTATTCCAACTCCTGTTGTGACATAATCGTTTACTTCTAATATATCAGAATAGGCCGCTTCCAGAACAAAAACGCGAACTCCTTTTTCTTGTACTAACTTTTTGAATATGCTAGTTTGTATTAGAAAATTTTCACGCGATCCATGCGTAGATTGACCGCAGGCGATTATTTGTTTGTTGTCGAAAACAGAATCCGGGATAAGCTTCCAAACCCATTCACCATTGGAATAAGCTGTGTCAGTTGAAATAGTGCAATAAGATCTTAAGAGGTCAGTATCCGTTTGTTTGTGGGGATCGTAGTTACACGACAGCAATAAAGTTCCAATCAACGTAAATCCTAAAATAGCTTTCATTCTCTAATAATTTGCTTGGCGCTCGCACCTTCTCTCGTAGTAACAATAATCCAATAAACACCCGCAGGAAATTTAGAAACATCAATGGTTGTTTTCTCTTCTAATATTGCAGTTGCAAAAACCTCCTGGCCAAGAATATCATAAATATTTATCTCACCGCCGATCAATGTACCTCCGCTGACTACGGCCAACGTTGTGCTCGCTGGATTTGGAAATATTTCGAAACCGGAAATTGCAATTGAACTTGTAACTTCAGTGCAAAGATCAACAGAGATTGACTGAGTTACGGAATTCACACAACTATTTGAATCGGTATAGGTGTAAGCAATATTCCATGTCCCTGCACCCGCGATAGCAGGATCAAATTGACTTCCGGTAACGCCAGGGCCGCTGTAAGTTCCTCCCGTTGGTGAACCTGCACTTAGCGTGAAAGAATTCCAATTGATGCAAACCGTAGTTTGAGTTTCCACATACGTTACAATTGGAAGTGGGTTTACCGTAATCACTAACGTTTGTGAACTAACACATCCATTCGCGTCAGTAACATTAGCGGTGTAGGTTGATGTTGACGTGGGGCAAACAAGAGTTGTTGCCGTGGTGACACTCATGGGCATCCACACATACGTGTAAGGCGGCGTTCCACCAGTTGCATTGATGCTTATGCTTGTACAACTTCCATCACAAATAGAGGGTGAAGTTGTTGTAATAACTGCAGATAAAACAGGAGGTTCACTTATCGTGACGCTCGCAATGACAAAGTCCAGATTTGCATCCGTAACAGTCACGGAATAAGTACCTGCAC
>CAZBYM010000011.1:0-20985 GCA_964495745.1 uncultured Chryseobacterium sp.
ACGTGTTTTCCAAAGGAATGGATCGGCGATTGGATAAAGTCAATATTTTCAAAAAGCCCGCTTTCTATTTTGAAATGAAACGTGTTGAAAAATATGAAGCAGAAATATTTAAACTTTTTGAACGTCACACAATAATTTCGGAACAGGATAGAGAACACATGCCTGTTCGCAGACCTTCCGAAATTGTTGTTATTCCCAACGGAGTTGACATTAATCACTTTCATCCGCTTCATCGCCACAAAGAATACGATCTTCTCTTCAACGGAAACATGAATTATCCACCGAATGTGGAGAGCGCAATTTTCCTCGTAAAAAAAATTCTTCCGGTCGTTATCGAAAAATATCCGGCGATCAAAGTTTTGATTTCAGGTGCGAATCCTTCGTCTGCGGTTCGCGCTTTAGCTTCTGGCAACGTCACTGTTACGGGATGGGTTGATGATATCCGCGAAAGTTTTGCACGTTCACGAATATTGATTGCTCCGATGCAATCGAGTATTGGTTTGCAAAACAAATTGCTTGAAGGAATGGCCATGCGCATTCCTTGTGTAACAACTCCGCTCGCCAACAATGCACTGAAAGCAAAATCGGGTAAAGAAATCATGCTCGCTGAATCTGCCGAGGAATTTTCTGCGGCCATTATCAAATTAATTTCCCATCCCGAACTTGCTGTTTCCATAAGTGATGATGCGTGGAAATTCGTTCGAGACTATTACAGCTGGGAACCAATTTGCGAACGATTGGCCAATTTTATCAGCAAAGAATCTTGAGAACAACTTGTCTGATTTTCATTGCTGTTTTCGCCTGTGCATTACAGAATTGTAACAATGCACAATCGAACATTACTGCAGAAATTGCGGATACAATTCCTCTTCGTTATTCTTTCATGCGCGATTCTGCCATTACAATTGATTCGCTTGAAATTGTTTTCTACATTCCTGTTAACGCTTCGCTGGAATTAACTTCCCGTCGGCCTTTGAAGAGCAATGACTCAATTGTTTTTTCCTGTGCAGCGGCGTTCACATTATTGGACAATGGAAAAATAGATGGCCTGTTCATTGAGAATGGAACGAAAGTAGTTTCCCATGTAAATCGAAGTCTCGGCGGCGGCATTATTATTTCCGGACGCAACTCAAATGCTGCGAACAGAATTTTTGGAACAGAAATGGGCAAACTACTTGACAGCACATTGGTTGATTCCATGGTTGCAAATTCATGCTCCTTTTTCCAGCAAATCCAAATGGTTCGTGATGGACAACCTTTAGTTTTCAGAAAAGACGTGAGCAAATTTCAAAGACGGGCAATTTGTGTCACTAATGGAAAAACTATGATAGTTGAGACACTTTGGCCCTGCACTTTGCAAAAATTCGCCGACGTCTTGAAAAAATCCGGAATTTTCAACGCCCTTTACGTTGACATGGGAAGTTGGGATGAAGGCTGGAAAAGAGACGATAAAGGAGCCATAAAAACAATCGGAATAATGCGAAACTCCACCTCGCGTCAATCGAACTGGATTCTATTCCGCCAAAAAGCCCACTAAAATCTGATTATCAGTAGTTTTCGAGGTTTTTTTATTCGTATCTTTTCGTGATCTTTGATAACCTACCCAGAGAACCATGAAGAAACTATTGGTATTATTTTTTGTTGTGACTGTATCAATGGCATTCACTGGTGCAAAAACATGGGTACTCCTCAATCCCGATGTCGTAGAAAACGTAGGGATTTACGAAGATGCGTTGGCTAAAGCTGATCTTGATAAGTACAGATATTTCGATAAACGAAACACATTGCATTTTGAAGTTGGTCTGGATGTAGAACTATTATCTGCTAATGAATTACAGGCTCAAGGAATCGCAGTAAAAACAGAACGCGTTCGCACTGAAGAACCTGCTTTCGATACAAAACCAATTTTCAGGTTGTCGCCTGATGGAATTCTCATTGAAGTTCAAACCAGAAGTAAAGTCAAGTAACCCTGCTTATGAAAAACTTTACAAAATCGGTCGTTGTCGTATTCGCTTCATTGCTGAGTACACTTTCGTTCGCACAAGTTGCAAATGATGATTGCTTCGGAGCAACTCCACTCGGAACTTTGGGAACTCCACTTCCATGTCCAAGTGGAATTGGTGCAGTTTCCACATTCAACAACCTGACGAATGTGAATTCCGTAATGGAAACGCCGTATACAACTCTTATCAATTGTCAGCCTTCTAATAATCCCATGGCTTCTCCGGCAACTGATGTTTGGTATTCATTTGTGAACTCCGGCAATGAGGTAAATATTACGATCAATGGAGCAATCGTAAATCCGAACATCGGACTTTTTCAAGGTAACTGTAGTGGATTGATCGGTCGCGGTTGCGCACAAGGAGCTGCTGGTTCTCTTACTGCCAATTTCGATCAAATGGTTCCGGGTGTGACTTACTACATCCAGATTTCGGGTGGAACTCCTGCAGATCAGGGAACTTTTACATTGACACTACAAAACGTAAACAACTGTAATGATTGTCTACTTCAGTCGAATCTTACGGTAAATCCTCTTCCTACGAATGGAACTTATCAAGGTGGTACTACGGTGACATTTTGTTACACGATCAGCCAGTGGGATCAACAAAACACGAACTGGTTACACGCAGTAATTCCAATATTCGGAAACGGTTGGGATATGGCAACTTTAACTGGACTTACCGGTGCTGCTACTTGTGATGGTGGACCTGGAGTTTGGCAATGGTTTAACAACGTGAATTGTCCGAATGGAAATGGAATTCTATCTGGATTTTTCTTTGATGGTGATATCGTTCAAGGACCGCCAAACGGAAATCCTACAGATAACTTCGGTGATAATTGCAATGGCGTTGTAAACTGGACTTTCTGTTGGACAATTACAGCTAAAACTTGTCCTCCTGGACAGACTGGCGATGATCTTGGAATTATCATTGACACATATGGAGATGGTGAAACAGGAAACTGGACAAACATCGCTTGCGTAAGTGATCCTGTTTATCAGTTCAACGCTTCTTTGAGTTGTTGCGCACCACCACAATTAATGCAGACCAACGTTACATGTTTTGGCGGCAACAATGGTTCTGCTACAGCTACTGCAGTTGGTGTTGGTCCTTTTGATTATGTGTGGACTGATGCTCTTAGCAACGTTGTCCAATCAGACATTGGCATTTCAACTCCAAGTACAGCAACAGGATTAACAGCAGGAACTTATACTGTAACAGTAACAGACAACAATGATGGTTGCGTAACGACAACAGTAGTCACAATCACCCAACCGACCCAACTTCAGATACTGATAAGTTCAACTCCTGCAGCATGTAGTCAAAACAACGGATCGGCAACGGCAACTCCGCAAGGAGGCGTGGGGCCTTATGATTTCGTCTGGACAGACGCACTTCTCAATATTGTTCAAACTGCCAATAACGTTGCGGGATCAAATACTTTGAGCAACCTTGCCCAAGGAACGTATAATGTTGTTGTGACTGATGCCAACGGATGCTTGTCCAACGTATCAATAATTGTTCAAGGTGCACCAGGAAACCTGACTTCGGTGATGGCCAGTACTCCTGAAACCTGCGCCGGTGATTGCGATGGAACTGCAACAGTGACTGTCAACGGCGGAACAGGTCCATACACGTATCAATGGAGTGCAAATGCTGCCAGCCAGACGACATTAACCGCAAACAATCTTTGTCCAGGCACTTACACTGTTGTTTACACTGACGCCAATCAATGCGCTGATAGCACGACTGTTACTATTACAGGTCCGCCTGCTGTTACTGCATTAGCAAGTGCAAATCCAACCACAATTTGTATTGGACAATCATCAACTCTTAACTGTGTTGCCGGAGGCGGTTCAGGTGCAGGATACACATATACTTGGACTCCGGTTGGAACAGGCAATGTTCAAAGTCCGGTTGTTTCTCCAATTACAACAACAACATACACGGTTGTAGTTACAGATGGTAACGGATGTTCATCTCCTCCATCGCAAGTTACTGTAACCGTTAGTTCTGCCTTGACAGCTGTTCTTGTTGCTAATCCTTCTCCGATCTGTGAAGGCGCAAGTGCGACGTTGACAGCTACACCAGGAGGTGGAAATGGCGGACCTTACACATACTCGTGGTTACCGATTGGAACAGGTGGAAATAGCGCAACAGTGACAGTAACGCCACTTGTAACAACAACTTATACGGTAACGGTTGATGATGGCTGTACGACACCCGTAGCCACTGCAACAGTAACAGTTGTTGTTAATCCAAACCCGATTCCTTCGTTTGTTGGTTTCCCGTTGAGTGGATGTGCGCCATTGTGCGTTGATTTCACAACCCCAAACAATCCGACCTGGGTTACATGCGGTTGGTTGTATGGTGATGGAGGAAATTCTACAGGAAATTGTAATCCATCTTATTGCTACAATACACCAGGAACGTATGATGTAACGCTTACAATTGTTGACGTAAATGGTTGTACGGGAACTCTAATTGTTCCTGCTTATGTCAATGTTTATCCGAATGTAGTTGCAGACTTTGTTGCGAATCCTCAACCAACAACCATCTTCAACACGAACATTACTTTCACTGATCAGTCAACCGGTAATCCAGTTATGTGGACTTGGTATTTCGGTAGTTTGGACAGTAGCAACCAACAGAATCCGTCGTATGACTTCCCGAATGATCAGGCAGGCTGTTACGAAGTAATTCTCATAGCAGACAACACATACAATTGTCCTGACAGAGATACGCTTGAAGTTTGCATTGACCCTGAATTCACAATTTTCTTTCCGAATGCATTTACACCAAATGGTGATAACCTGAATGATGGTTTCATCGGTATGGGAGAAGGAATTCTGAAGTATGAAATGTGGATCTTCGATCGTTGGGGCATGATGATCTATTACACAGACGACATCAACAAACCTTGGGATGGTACAATACAAAGTGATCCATGTCAGATTGATGTGTATGTCTGGAAAGCTGCGGTGACTGATGTGTTTGATAAAAAGCACAAGTTCATTGGACACGTCAACCTGATTCGATAAACAATTCACTACAGAACGCTGAGTAAATCGCAAGAACACTTCTCGATATACTCAGCGTTTTTCTTTCTTCGTTTGTCTCTTTTCGCGCATTTTTTTACAACTTTGTATACTAACGAATCACGCTATGTCTGAAAAGACATTAATCCTCAACAATAAGCAAGTTGGTCAACGCCTCAATCGATTGGCTTGGCAGGTGTATGAGCATTGTTCAGAGGAGAAGGAAATCATCATTGCAGGAATTGGGAAAAACGGATTTGTACTTGCAGGAAGAATTGGCAAGTTGGTTGAATCCATTTCATCACTGGCGGTCAAAGTGACGCATATAGAGTTAGATAAGGACAAGCCGCTGGAATATCCAATTCAAATTGAGTTAACATCTGATGAATGCAAGGGCAAGACTATTCTGGTTGTTGACGATGTCTCCAATTCCGGAAAAACGCTGATGTATGGCGTAAAGCCTTTCCTTGAATTCCCGGTCAAATCAATTCTCACCTTGGTACTTGTAGATCGTGATCACAATCGATATCCAGTCAAGACGAACTTCGTAGGATTATCCCTCGCCACAACGTTACAAGAGCACATAGCGGTGGTTTTGGATGAAAGCGGAGATAATGTCACACTCGACTAGAAAACACTTCTAGAATCAAGTTACAAAACAAAAACGCAGAGATAAATCTCTGCGTTTTTGTTTGATGTTGTTTAGTACTTGAGTGCTATCTGTTCAACCAGCCATTACTCCTCTTCTTCCCCAGCCGCTTCTGCGCTTGGAACAACTTCATATAAGCGAAGAAACTCTGCAAGTTCCGAACTTTTCAAATCCCAAGCTTTCACCTTGTAACGCGCTTTCAAATAGTCCGGCTCGCGCTCCTGAAGCAGTTCATGAACTAAAGTCCACAATTCGTGTCCTTTTTTTCCACCCAGAAGTGGACGAGTTTCACTTTCAGGCTCCAATCGCTGCACCAGATGATCTGTACTCATCTTGAGGTAAATTGATGTTCCAGACTCATTCATCTGCAACATATTATCTCCAAAGCATGGAGTTCCGCCTCCACATGCTAAAACGAAATCATCGCCTTCAATTGTTTCAGCAAGTTTTCGTGATTCTGCATCCCGAAAAACGTCTTCACCTTCGCTGGCAAATACTGCGCTGATATCTTTTCCAAATTGCTTTTCGAGTTCCTTGTCGAGATCAATAAATTTCAGTCCAAGTTCAGCAGCAAGCCCTTTGCCCAGCGTAGATTTTCCAACGCCCATGAATCCAATCAAAAAAATTCTCATATGCTCTAGTTAAATAGTATACTATCTTCTTTTTCTGCGACAGGATCGCTGTAGTTTACAGAGACAAGTTTTCCCTTTTCGAAATAAAAGTCTGCGAATATATCATCAAAACTAATACGACGCTCACCCCATTCATGTTGTTCAGAGTCGGAAACTACAAACCCGGCTGTTGATAACAATGCAATCACCTCTTCTTCACGCTTTCCAAAGACCAATTGATTGTAAATTACAAGTGGAAAAGAACTATCGATTTCAACACAACAGAATTTGTCATCTCTGGATTTGTCAAAGAAAACCGAAAAACCTTTGTCCCAATAATGCCAAACTGAATTGAGAGAGCCATCAATACCTTCTATTTCTTCCTTCTCCTCAGGAATTCCAAAGTGCATCATGCAGTCGTGCTGAGAGCTGCCGAATGACAATGGCCCGAATCCTTCTTTTAGTCGCGCTTCCATGAACAAGTACTTATTCTAATTAAAAGTAGTGAATTTGGTGTTTTGTCTCCAGACAAATTATGAACGAAAGGGTTCAAAAATTGTGAATAAACTATTTTGAGGATTCCCTCAGACAAGTATCTTTGCAGCCGCGTTTCACCAGAAGCGTTTGTTGATTCCGTAGCTCAGCTGGTAGAGCATTACACTTTTAATGTAGGGGCCCTGGGTTCGAATCCCAGCGGGATCACAAAACAAAAGATCGTCATTCGACGGTCTTTTGTGCTTTAACGAGTTAGCTGGGATTCTCTTGCGCTAAGGCGCAAACATCACGAGCTAAAATTGTCCACTGGACAATTTATTAACGCGCGTTCTCCCAGCGGGATCACAAAGTAAAGGTCGTCGAAAGACGATCTCATTAGCCCCCACCCTTGGAGAGTCCACACCCTTGGAGAGTCCTCGCCCTTGTGGTATTCCATTTCATGCATTTCCAGCAACATTCAAATATTGTAGCCGTTTACAAACGTTTACAATTACTTACATCCGACTACAAACGTTTGTTACACGACTATTGCCATGTTCTGTTATCAACTTTGCGGCATGCTACAAAAAATCATATTTCAACCAGGAAGTACATACCACGTGTACAACAGAAGCAACGGAAGCGAACCAATGTTCCGCCATGCGGCCAATTACAATCATTTCTTACGGAAGTACAACGAGTATATGAGTGGACTTTGGGACACGCATGCTTATTGTCTCATGCCTACTCATTTTCATTTTCTGATCACCGTTAAGCCAAATACCAAAATCGAATCGGAAATGTCACTTCGATGTTCACAGGCTTTTTCAAATCTGGCCAACAGCTACACACAGTCATTCAACAAATTGCACAAAAGACATGGAAGTCTTTTTACTCAGAATTTTCGAAGAAAGCCAGTGTACGACAATGAATACCTGAAAACCGTAATATGTTACATTCATAATAATCCTGTCAAAGATGGAATTGCTCAAGTTGCATCTGATTGGCAATTCAGCTCATATAACGAGTTGAGAATGCGAAATGAAACTTTATTCGGACTACATCCGGTAATTTCGTTATTCGGTTCAAGGGAATCGTTTATTGAACACCACTTGATGAATGAAACCCCTGAGAACTTCAGAATTGTATACAAGAAAGCGGGATAGTTTGTGTGAGAGTCCTTACTCTTGGAGAGTCCTCACTCTTGGAGAGTCCCCACTCTTGGAGAGTCTTCACTCTTGGAGAGTCCTCACTCTTGGAGAGTCCTCACTCTCTTGGCGAGTCCTTACTCTCTGAAAAGACAACCTCTCCCTCCGGAACCCTAAACCTCTCTCCATAAACACCTTCTGCAACTCGCTTACCACAAGTGATAACCATACTAATTTCTGCACGACTTGGTAGACCCATTACCTTTTTCAAACGCTTGCTATCAAAACCTTCCACCGGACAAGTATCATAACCTTCAGAAGTCATCGAAAGCATAAATGTCTGTGCTGCAAGTGCAACGCTCTTGTGAATTACAACACGAACATCAGACTTTGAAACTTCCCGCACCATAGGCTTATTCATCCCCAAAAATGTAACATAGATTTTTCGTAAAAGGCCAAGTATTCCGAATGGGTCATTCCTGTAAAGAAAAGGCATGATTTTTCTGTAATATTTTTCCCTCGTAAGTCCGGTGAAATTTTCACGCTTTGAATCATTCTGCATGACGAAATCAAGATTGCGTTGCGCACGAATCTTCCACTTATCCAGTCGTGCAACAACAACGACTATTTCCTTTGCCGTTTTTGCAGTGGACTGATTCAAACAACACCAGGAAATTGATTTGAGTTTTTCCGGCGAACTGAACCGATGAAATTCCCAAAGCTGCATGTTGCTCGAACTTGGAGCAAGAACTGCACGCTTCAAACTTCGTGTCACAGCTCCAGCATCAAATTCTGTTTCGTGGTAAATTCTTATAGCTCTTCGCGTATTTACAATTTCATCAAAAACAAGTGCGGATTCTTTCATGAAGAAAATATTTCTCCTGCGAAATTACGCCACTTTGGTTTGAGATACGCTGATGCATTGGTTCTTATTGCGAGTCCTCACCCTTGGAGAGTCCCCACCCTTGGAGAGTCAACACCCTTGGAGAGTCCACACTCGCTTATTGAGCGATATTGCTCAGCGCTTTCGCGGCGCTCGTGTATTGCGGATCAATCTCCAACGCTTTTTTGTAATCGGCAGTCGCTGCGTTTACATCACCTTTTTTCTCGTAGCAATACCCACGACCGTAATAACCGCGTGGTTCTCCAGGATTATCAATGATAGCCATGTTAAAATATTTCAATCCTTCATCAACGACGTCGAGTTTGTAAGCGTGAATCATTCCAAGATTGAAATGTGCATCAAAATGGTGAGGATTTACTTTCAACAACGCAGTGTATGTTTCAATCGCCGGATTGTATTGATCTGTTTGTTGATAATACATTCCAAGATTATACAAAGCTTCTTCACTAGTTGGTTGAATCTCGAGTGCGTTGAGGTAATAATCAACAGCAAGAGGATTTTTTTGCGCTGCAGCAATAATTCCCATTTGAATGTATGCATTGTAATAATCAGGATCCATTTGCACAGCGAGTTGCATATTCACCATTGCTTTTGATGTATCGCCCATGTCTTTGTGAACCATTCCCTTCATGAAATATGCCTGCGAATTGCGCGTGTCGATATCAAGTATTTTACTAAGAAGTTCCAGCTCTTCATCGTATCGTTTCAAATAATGATGCAACTGCGCTAAACGTAACAAGCATTCAACATTCGCTGGTTCCAATTGAACTGCGCGTTTCAACAACTGATCTGCTCGTTGAATCTTCATCACGAAAAAGTGTATATCAGCTCCAGCGAGTAAATATTTGGTATTTGTACTGTCGATGTTCAAGACTCTATTAATGTCGAGTAATGCTGTGCCAAAATCTTTGCTGTTTACAAGAATCATGGCCCGGCGGTAATATAAATCGAGGTCATTTGGATCTTTTCGGATCAACTCATTGATCATAGTCAATGAATCCTTCGGAACTAATGAATCAGAAACCGGTTGCTCTCCCCCATTTCCGCATGAAGCGAATAAAAGTGGAAGCAAGAGTAAAATCAGAAATCGAAGGTTCTTCATAGCTCAAAAAAAATCCCAAGGCGTTACTTCCCGAGGATGATCAAAGATAGGAATCAAATTGGAAATGGAATACCGCCAAACGACCAGATGTAAACCGAAAGCGACTCGTTGTGAGAATAAAAAACGGAGTGCTCATTGTCTGAACACTCCGTCAACCGAATTAACCAAAACATTATGCTTCTACAGGAACAATTTCCTTGGTTTTAATACCCTCACGAATTTGCGCTTCGATTCTCTCCATCAAATCCGGATTATCGTTGAACAATTGCTTCACAGACTCGCGGCCTTGTCCAAGTTTTGTTTCTTCGTAACTGAACCAGCTTCCACTCTTCTTGATGATATTGAGTTCAACACCCAAATCAATAATCTCTCCGATTTTTGAAATTCCTTCTCCGAAAAGAATATCGAATTCAGCAGTGCGGAAAGGAGGCGCAACTTTGTTCTTCACCACTTTCACACGAGCGCGGTTTCCGGCAACTGTTTCGCCATCTTTAATTTGTCCTGCGCGACGAATATCGAGACGAACAGAAGCATAAAACTTCAATGCGTTACCGCCTGTTGTTGTTTCAGGATTTCCGAACATCACCCCAATTTTCTCACGAAGTTGATTGATGAACATGCAACAGCAACCGGTTTTGCTGATTGTACCCGTAAGTTTACGTAGTGCTTGCGACATCAAACGAGCGTGAAGGCCCATTTTTGATTCACCCATTTCTCCTTCGATCTCTGCTTTTGGAGTTAATGCAGCTACCGAGTCAATTACAAGAATATCAACTGCTCCTGACCGAATCAGGTTTTCAGCGATTTCAAGAGCTTGCTCGCCGTTGTCTGGTTGAGAAATAAGCAGGCTGTCGATATCGACACCCAAGCGTTGTGCGTAGAAGCGGTCGAATGCATGTTCAGCATCAATGAACGCTGCAATTCCACCTGCTTTTTGTACTTCAGCGATTGCGTGGATTGCCAAAGTTGTTTTACCTGACGATTCTGGTCCATATATTTCGATTACTCTTCCTTTTGGATATCCTCCAACACCAAGAGCGATGTCGAGTGATAATGATCCGGAAGAAATTACTTCCATTGGTTCACTTGGGCTGTCTCCCAATTTCATGATTGTGCCTTTTCCGTACGTCTTTTCGAGTTTGTCGATCGTTAACTGCAGGGCTTTCAGTTTCTCTTTGTTTACCTCTTTGCTCATAGCGCTTAAATAATTAAAATGTAGATTAAAGTATTAGTGATTATTAAAATTACGATTTAGTGTTTTCATTTTTGTCTGAGTGTTCACAACCAATTGCTTTTGTTGAAAGTATTGACTGATTACAAGAGCAAAACTATATCAGGGAAAAATGGTTTTCAGAAAAAACTAAATATTTTAGTCAAGATGGCTAAAGTATTTATTTAAGTAGTTGATTTTCAAGATTATTGAGTTATTAACACAGCGAACAATCTGGCAATGTGAAAGTGTGATAATCTGGTAAAGGGGCCACTAACCATTCCGTTTACACGTTGCTATGATCGCATTTTGGATTTTCTTGATTTCCGTTAGCTTTTCGCATAATATTCCAGGGTCCGGTAGAATAGGCGACTCCTTGCATAGCATTAGCCAGAACTCAGTTTCTCTGACTTCCTTATTCGAAATCTTCAATTTGTGTACAAAGTCATTTCGGCTTTCGGGTGATTGAGCTTCCCAGATATTCGCACCAATGGACGTTCCACTTTTGAGAAGCTGATTCGCAACTACGTACTTTCTTGATTCCTCAAGCTTAGAGGTAAACTCGACAATTGCTAATGCAAATTGAAACGAATGATTCAACAATGGATTGTTTTTCGCGTTCATATAGTTTGGTTTTTAGAAAATTTTGACGGCAAATGTAGTGCAGCCAAAAACTCAATTCCAAATAAATTTTCGAAACCAAACACCCTTTACCGTAGGTAAAGAAAATTATCAACAACAGTTTATATCATTACCAAATTATCACACTATCACATTTCCGGATCTATTATCTGCCTCGCATGATTTCCACTCTTCACATCTGCAATAACCTTCTCAATCCTCCCACTTTCATCAATCACAAACGTCGTCCGTATCATTCCCTCAAATTTTTTCCACAGAAATTTCTTCTTTGCCCAAACATCATACGCTTTTGAAATTGCAAGATCAGAATCTGCAATCAATGGAAAAGGAAGTTGGTACTTGGTAGCAAATTGTACGTGGGATTTTGAATCATCGGGACTAACTCCAACCACGACGAATTCTTTCTCAAGAAGCAACTGGTAATTATCTCGCAGATTGCATGCTTCAACTGTGCATGAAATGGTGCCATCCTTCGGATAGAAATACAACACTACTTTTTTGCCGCGAAATTGTTCAAGTGAAATTTGGTTTTTATTCTGATCGATTCCGGAAAATGGTGGCGCTAGATCACCAACTCGAAGATGTATTAAATGATTTGAGAGTGAGATTTTGGAAATGACGCGCGAGATGAGCTTTTTCACGAAACGAAGTTACGTTAGTTTTTTTCGCCGCAGATTTCACAGATGACGCAGATCAAAAAAACCTTCTTTTAATCCTATTGCACGCAATCTTGAATTACGATCTGCGTAATCAGCGCAATCTGCGGCTAACTTTAACTGTGAGCGAAGCGAACTCCATTCTCCATCAAAACTGCAAATAGTAATCCTTCGTCAACTCCTTATATTCATCAGTGTACGAATGCCTAACCTGCGGATCTTTCTCCATCACCAGAACAGAATCTGAAATCTGTGGTTTACTTTGAAAGCCAAACTGCATCATCCTACGCTTTTCAATTTTATCGGGAGTTGATTTTACACGCGTAATGCGACGCAAATGCAATTGATGATCTGCAGCAAGTTGAATGAATTGTTCTCCTTCTCTAACAGGTAGAATCACATACAGTTTTCCTTCCTTGTTTAGCAATTTCGCTGCGCCTGCGAGTAAATCTTCGAATGAGAGCAATACTGTGTGACGAGCAGCTGTTCGATTCGCCTCTGATGATAAGAGTGAGTCAACGAAGTATGGTGGATTACTAACAATCAAATCGTATTGCTCATCGTTCATCTTCACAAAATCCTGCAATGAAATATGCTGAACATGCACACGATCTGACCAAGGACTATTGGATGAATTCTCTTTCGCTTCTGCAACAGCTTCCGGATCAATATCAATTGCGTCAATCTCCGCCCCACTCTTCTGTGCAAGCATTAACGCAATAACTCCGGTTCCAGTTCCGATATCAAGTACGCGGCGAACTCCGTAAGTTTTGACCCATGCTCCAAGAAGCACCGCATCTGTGCCGACTTTCATCGCACAGCGCGCTTGCACAATCGTGAATTGTTTAAACGCAAAGTTGTTTTGCGACATAAAGAGGAGGTCATGTCTAAGATAGGAAAAAAGTGGCAGTCTGCAGTATTCAGTCGGCAGTGGCAGTGTACAGTCCAAACTGCCGACTGCCACTGAGTACTGCCGACTGATTTATTCTTCCTCGTCGCTCTTGTCGAGATAAAGCGCTACAAGTCCTTCAGGAGTTTTGACATGAAGTTCTTTCTTCTCCCGATCAACTTTCAAAATTGTGTCGTCAATCAATGGAATGAGAATCTCTGTAAACCCTTGTTTTATCATCAGCACTGGCTGCACCGATCGTTCCATAATTTCTTTCGCGATTCCTAATTCGCCATGAACCACATCGAACACTTTGTACCCGGGAATTTCGTGATAATAAAAGCGCTTGTCTCCAACATCCGGCAATTCAGTAATCGGAAGTACGACAGTTTTACCAACATATTTCTTTGCTGCCTCGGGAGTTGTTATTCCTTTTATGCGAATTACAAGTTCGTCTTTGCGAAGATGTGCTTGTTCCAACGCAACTGCTGTAGTTCCTGTTGTATCCATCAGCACCAACGACTCAATTCCTTTGTAACGAACAGCGTTGTCAACGTCCATCTTAACACCCATTTCTCCTTTGATGCCGATAACGCGACGGATGTATCCAATCGTGTAAAAATCTTTTTTGTCCATTGCTTACAAAAGTAGTTAAACAAAAAAGACCCGGAATTTCTTCCAGGTCCTGATTCTATGATAAAAATAACTTCGTTTAAGCGTTGTCAGTATTTTCTACTGGCGTTTCCGCTGGAGCTTCAGTTACTTCCTCTTTTACTTCTTCCTTTACTTCTTCAACTACCGGAGCTGCATTTTTCGCTGCAATTTTTGCAACCTTAGCTTCCTTCGCAGCTGTTTCAGCTTTCAAACGAGAAGATGCGTCGTGCTTCGCAGAATCAGAAAGGCGATTAACCTTGCTGTCAACTTTAGAAGCTTTTTCGCTCATCCACTTTTCGAATTTCGCATCAGCTTGTTCCTGAGTTAGAGCTCCCTTTTCAACTCCGCGGAGAAGATGGTAACGCATCAGGATCCCTTTGTACGATAAAATCGCACGACAGGTGTCTGTTGGTTGTGCACCAGTCTTGATCCATGCGAAAGCGCGATCGGAATCAATGTCAATGGTGGCTGGGTTTGTGTTCGGGTTGTACGTGCCTATTTTCTCAATAAACTTCCCATCTCGTGGGGCACGACCGTCCGCTACAACGATATGAAAGAAAGCAGAAGCCTTCTTACCATGGCGTTGTAATCTGATTTTCGTAGGCATTGTTGTTTGTTTTTGTTTGTTATGATTCCCAAAGAACTCTCAATGGGAGGGCAAAAGTAGGAAATACTAGGCAAACAACAAGAAAATCATTCGAAAAGCTTCAAATTAGCATAACCCTGAAAGGCCTATAGCCCTTTGAGGGTTATGCGCGCGCACGCGAAACTTAGCAAATTCGACCTCAACCTCAAATCTCAGTCCGTTTCTTCCTAGTTTTACCTCATGAAAATCGCCCTCCTCGGCTACGGTAAAATGGGTCGAATTATTGAAGAAACCGCCATTTCGCGTGGTCACAACATAGTTCTGAAAGTGGATGTTGAGAATGCCAGTACATTTTCCGACTCTGAACTTCAGCAAGCCGATGTAGCCATCGAATTCACCAGACCTGACGCAGTATTGGGGAATTTGAATCGTTGCATTCATGCGCATGTGCCCGTTGTTGTTGGCACAACCGGTTGGTACGATAGTTTGCCGGGAATGATTGAAGAATGCAACAAAAACAAAGGAACCATATTCCATGCTTCGAATTTCAGCATTGGAGTTAATCTGTTTTTTCGTCTCAATGAGAAATTAGCTGAACTCATGAATCCATTTCCGGAATACGAACCGATATTGGAGGAAATCCATCACATACACAAATTGGACGCTCCCAGCGGAACAGGAATAACGCTTGCACATGGTTTAATGGCAAAATTCGACCGTAAGAAAAATTGGAAGTTGTTTCATGAAAGCGAAACCGTAAATGTTTTACAGAATGAACTGCCAATAATTTCTAAACGAATTGGTGAAGTCCCGGGCACGCATTCTGTGATTTACACATCACCAATTGATCAGATCACAATCACGCATGAAGCATACAATCGTAAAGGGTTTGCACTTGGCGCGGTAATCGCTGCAGAATGGGTTCATAAGAAACAAGGTGTGTTCACAATGACTGATATGCTCGGCGAATAATCTTAAAAAATTAAAAATCCACAACATATTCACAGTAATGCGTTTCAATTCGGGCCATGGTAAGTAACTTGCGCTGCTGAATCAAAATATCAATATGGGAATTATTCAAATTATTTTACTGATCACTTTTGTTCTCCTTTTTGTTGGACTATACGGCGTTTTTCAGAAGGCTGGAGAAAAAGGATGGAAAGCATTAATCCCGATTTACAACATTGTGATCTGGTTAAAAATAATTCATCGCCCATGGTGGTGGGTTTTTCTAGTGATTGTTCCTGCTGTTGGGTTTTATATGCTCGCAGTTCTGATAGTTATTACATCGAATTATTTCGGAAGAAAAAAATTCGGTGAGCACACACTTGCTGTTGTTGGATATTTCATCTGGATGCCATGGCTTGTATTTTCGAAAGAAACTCAATGGATCGGTGAACCAAAAAAAGAAGAGAAACGTCCCATCTGGAAAGAATGGGGAGAAGCCGGAGTTTTCGCAGTAGTAGCGGCGACTTTGATTCGTACATTCTTCTTTGAAGCATTTGTAATTCCATCTTCTTCAATGGAAGGAACATTGTTAGTTGGAGATTATCTCTTTGTAAGCAAAATGAGTTACGGAGCAAAAGTTCCTGCAATTCCATTGACGTTTCCATTCACCCACAACACAATGCCATTCTCTGAAACTCAACCTTCGTATGTCGATTGGATTGAATTACCACAAATAAGATTTCCAGGATGGGATGATGTGGAGCGCAATGACATTGTTGTTTTCAACTTCCCGGAAGGAGACACTGTATATGTCGGCAATCGAAATACGAGTTATTATTCGTGGTTGAGAAGCATGGCATCAAGCAATGGAACTACAGAGGCTGACGTTCGCAAACATTATGTTCCGGATTCAATCGTAGTTCACCCAATTGACAAAAAAGATAATTACGTTAAACGATGCGTTGCTGTCGCCGGCGATATTTTTGAAGTACGCGAACAGGTCGTTCATATCAATGGAAAACCTCAACCATTTCCAGAAGGTGTTCAGTTCTCCTGGAACTTTGGCGCTCCCGGATTTGAAGCAGGCAACAGAGAACAATTCATTAGCAATCTTGCAAGCATTGGAATTTCTGATGAGTTCTGGTATTCCCAACAGGATACTGCGCGACGTTATAATGTAAATGCTCCGAACAGTTCGCTTGAAGAATTGAAAAATATGACAGGTGCTGTTGAAAGAAGCTACTATCCTCCTGGAGTTGTAAAAATGTCTACGCTTACGCCTCAAGCTTTTGGTAATACGTTAGATGATGTTTTTCCTCACGACACACTTCATTTCCGCTGGAACAGAGATAATTTCGGTCCGCTACTCATTCCTAAAGAGGGAATGACGATCAAACTTTCAATTGATAGTTTGCCTTTGTACGAGCGCGCAATTCGTGTGTATGAAGAGAACAAACTTGAAGTAAAAAATGGAGTCATTTATATCAACGACAAACCATCGACTACATATACTTTCAAGCAGAACTACTATTTCATGATGGGTGATAACAGACACAATTCCCTTGACTCTCGTTATTGGGGATTTGTTCCTGCCGATCACATCGTAGGAAAACCTGTTTTTGTTTGGATGTCAAAAGGAAAATATTCTGGATTTCGTCCCGACAGAATGATGGCATTCGTTAGCAAACAAGGATTATCAAAATCTTACTTGTGGTATGTAGTTGCAGGAATTGCACTTTACATCGGCTGGGGCTATTTCCGGAAGAAGAAAAAAGCAGACGCTGCTCCTAAAGGAAAACCAGCATTCAAGAAGAAGAAATAACTTCTGATGGAAGAACAACCTCCACTTCCTGACGAACAAAACTTTTCCGAAGAATTTGGTGGGGACAATCTCACT
The DNA here is from genome assembly GCA_964495745.1 of uncultured Chryseobacterium sp. GTDB lineage: Bacteria > Bacteroidota > Bacteroidia > Palsa-965 > Palsa-965. The sequence continues at coordinate 17,409 of CAZBYM010000011.1, forward strand.
CCAAACGATGATCCGTCCTCGGATTTTGAAGAAGTTATTCCTCCGGTTCACGCCCACGAACCTTCAGTAGAACCCGTAGTTCCTATTGAAACGAAGAAACGTAAATCGCACGTTCGTGAATGGTTGGAAGCTGTTGTCGTTGCATTTGTTGGAGTAATTATTCTCAAATCATTTCTCTTCGAACCGTTCGCAATTCCTTCCGATTCCATGAGCGGGACACTATTATCCGGCGATTACGTTGTCGTGAACAAGTTAAGTTTCGGCGCAAGAATTCCAATTACTCCGCTTACAATTCCGTTTACACATCAAACGATATTGGGAATGAAATCGTACAGTGATGCGATTCAATTTCCATATATGCGTATTCCGGGATTTTCTGAAATCGAACGGAATGATGTAATCGTTTTTAATTTTCCTGCGGAAGAACTTTTTCCCTTGGACGGAGAAGCCAAGCAATATCCTGTTGATCATCGCACACACTTCATTAAACGATGCATAGCGCTTCCTGGAGATACACTTCAACTTCGTGACAAAACTGTTTTCATCAATGGGAAAGAAGCAATTGCTCCTGTGAATCTTTTGTTCAACTACGTGATCAAAGTTGATTCTTCAAAAACAGATTCGCTCAATCTTACGAAACTTGGAATGGTGCGTGAAAGTAAGCAAGGGAAATATGTCTACTTCACGATTACAATGATTCCCAAAACTGCTGACAGTCTCAAACTAAATCCAAGAATCATCAGTGTAGAACCCGAGCTTTCTCCTCCTGGAAGTTTCGATGAACAGGTTTTTCCACACGAAGAAAAATTATCCTACAATCTCGACAACTTCGGTCCACTCATCATTCCTAAAGAAGGACAAACAATTACACTTCACGCAGATAGTTTGTCCATGTGGGAACGAATCATTGTCGATTATGAACACAACGAAATGGTCGTGAAAGGTGATTCGATTTTCATCAACGCTAAGTATGCAACAACGTACACGTTCAAGATGAATTACTACTTCGTGATGGGAGATAATCGTCACTTCTCCATGGACTCCCGCTACTGGGGATTTGTACCGGAAGATCATATTGTAGGTGTAGCGTCCATGATTTTGTTCTCGTATGATAAAGTCAATGGGAATGTTAGATGGGGAAGAACGTTTCAATCGATTGAGTAGGCAATATTATGGTTTTGAAGAGATGTATTCTGTCGGCGGTGCTTACATTCCTCATTGGAATATTGATACATGGTGTTCCTGTGTTAGTAAAGAGCGAAACTGAATATGCAGATGGTTATCCAAAAGAGATAATATTCTCGCTGGTCATAGCTTTCATTGTTATTATCATGGTAATTCCCAATGTTCTTTTCGTCTTACTACTCCATTTCACTGGAGTATTTAAGAAAGCTCTGAGTTCAATCCCTTACTTGGTGGGTGAAATTTGCATTCTGTATCTCGTGTACTATTTATTCGACAAAATGGTGAATTCATTTCCAAGCGACGTTAGGTGGAAATACTTCGACCTACTACCATTTACCATATACCTGTTCATAATAATGTTCATTATCGCTCTTATTACGAGGTGGGTTGTGAACAAGCAAGTAGCTAATCGTCAATAATTCATGCCTTCAATTTACCTCAACAACTTTGTGTCAAAGCGAAGCGCCTATGTTTTCTATGTGCCTATGTGGGCAATTTTCCTCAACATCTATGTGTCAAAGCGAAGCGCCTATGTTTTCTATGTGCCTATGTGGTTAATTTTGCGGTCTCATGTCTGAAATCTACCTCGAATACACTTTCTGGCTCCTAATGCTCGCTGGTTTCGCCGCAGGATTCGTCGATTCCATAGTTGGTGGTGGAGGATTGATTCAACTTCCCGCCTTCCTCCTCGCCTTCCCGAATTTGTCACCCGCAATGATTCTTGGTTCGAATAAATTCGCCGCGTTTTCAGGAACATCGCTTGCAGCAGTTCGGTATGTAAGAAACACTCCTGTCCAATGGAAAGCCGTACTTCCTGCAATTATTACAGCATTGATTTTTGCCGTGGTTGGAGCGCAACTCGTAAGTCACTTCGATAAAGAAATGGTGCGGCCTGTAATTCTGGTATTGCTTATTCTCGTAGCGATTTACACCTACTTCCAAAAAGATTTTGGCATCAACGCGAAAGGTGGTGTAAAAGGATCAATGATCATTGTTTGGTCGCTGATTACAGGAGCTGTTCTTGGAGTGTACGATGGATTTTTCGGTCCGGGCACAGGAAGTTTTCTCATTGTAATTTATATAAGCGTGTTTGGATTTGATTTTCTCAACGCATCCGTGAGCGCAAAACTGATCAACTGTGCAACGAATGGTGCTGCTTTGGTTGCGTTCATGGGAACAGGAAATATTGTTTGGGAAATTGCTGTTCCATTGGCAATTTTCAACATGGTCGGCTCATGGCTTGGCGTAAAAACTGCGTTGAAACGAGGACGAAAATTTATCCGCGTGTTTTTTCTTATTGTGATGTCGGGGATGATTCTGAAATTTGGATATGATCTTTTGGTGAATTAACTCTTCACCACATAGGCACATAGGTTTCACATAGACTCTTTGTCCAAATGTGCCACTTCTATGTGTCCAAGCGAAGCGCCGGAGCCTGCCCTGAGGACTCGAAGGGTGTTCTATGTGCCTATGTGGTGAAAAAAAATGAACTTAGCAGCATTCATGAATACAGTAGTTCTCTCTTCTTCCTACTTCGCTCCTACCTCGTGGTTCGCTGTTGCATTAAAATCTGAAAATATCACCATCGACATTCACGAACATTACCTCAAACAAACCTGGCGCAACCGATGCTGCATTTCCACCGCAAACGGATTAATGAATCTTGTAATACCGGTTGTAAATTATCGTAATCATACTCCGATAAATGAAATCCGCATTGACTACGCAACCGATTGGCAACGCATTCATGAACATGCAATAAAATCTGCTTATGGAAAATCTCCTTATTTCGAATTTTATTCGGATGTAATTCTTTCGATGTTCGAATGGCAACCTGAACTGCTCATTGAATGGAATGAGGCGTCAATGAACGCAATTATTGAGGCCTTATCTTTGCCGTTGGTCTATGAAAATTCCAAAAAGTACTGTGAAATTGATTTATCACCATCAGACTGGCGAAATGTAATTGTTCCTGAAAACATGAATTCGCCGCAACTTCCATCAACGTCAAATTACATTCAGGTTTTCTCAGACCGACATCCATTTCAGCCCGGATTATCAATACTCGACATGCTTTTTTGCTGCGGACCGGAATCTATCCGACTTTTGAAGCCAGATAAGTAACATTTCCGTATTTTAATCGTCTCATACTCGCATGAAACAACGATTCATACTTTTCACATTTTCCCTGCTCTTTTGTACAATGCTGCATTCTCAACAGCAATACACAATCAGTGGAACTGTTTCCGATTCTACCAGCAACGAAAGTTTGATTGGCGCTATCGTTTCGATTAAAGGAACGAGCAAAGGAATGGCAACGAATGTATACGGATTCTTTTCGCTTACACTTCCTGAAGGCGAATATGAAGTGGTGATTAAGTACACCGGTTAT
>CAZBYM010000012.1:0-20832 GCA_964495745.1 uncultured Chryseobacterium sp.
TCGAGCCGAATTATTCTGTTGTCAATGGGCATATGAAATTCACTGACGAGGCGAAACGTCCTGGATACAATGAAATTTTCGTTACGGTAAATGAAACAAAGACAGGTGAATTGATTGGCACTTATGTTCCGAACGGAAACACCGGGCGTTACGTAATAATTCTTGCTCCAGGAATTTATTCAATTTCCGTTGAAGCACCTGGTTGCGATCCGCAAGTAGAAACGATCAACATTCTCGATAAGAGTTCGTTCAAGCACGAGATTGAGAAGGACTTTACTCTCAAAACACTCTAATTGTCAAACTTCGATACAATCAACTATTGTCACTTCGAGTGTTCGACGAAGGGGAACGTATCGAGAAGCGACAATAGTTAATCACTCAGTTTGACAATTAATCCTCAGCCAGAACAATGATCTTATCACCTTCAGCGTAGGCTACCTGAGCAGACTTCTTCGGATTTACCACAACACCATATGCTTTATCCGCATTCTGTGAGTGTTCAACAATACGATAACCAATTGCAGTTTCTCCGCGTTGTGCTGCAGCTTCGATTACTGTGTAGAAGTCAACTTTCTTACCAGGCTCAATGTAATCCTTCATAGAACGGATGTATACTTCTGAACCTTCGGAACGGAACAGATCTTTGAAGACTTTCTCGAGATGTTTGTTCTCTGAAATTTGCGAAAGCAAGAGACTCACTAATTTATCGCTTACAATAAAGTCGTCTGCCTTCGCGATCTCTGCAAGCGCTCTGTTTCTTACATCACGCATTTCGCTGACAATACTCATGTTGATATCGTATTGCTCAGAAATATTCCGGAGATGGAGTAGGGTGATCAATACTTCAGCATCTGCCTCCTGAACCGGTTTTTCATTGGAGCAGAGAATAATAATGTGATCAAATGTTTTTACATCGACAGCATCAAGAACAGTTCGCTCTGTTATGGCCGCATTGGTATAGCTAAGCTTTTGTTTTTGCAGGCCTTTCTTCAGAGCATTCGTGTCATTTTCTGCAGAACTAACATCAGAAACAACAAGAATTTCTGATCCATTGCCAACATATGCGTCAAGCTCGTTGATAATCATAGTGCCTTTCTCATTCCAACCGAGAACAAGAGTTCTTTCTTTGCCGGATGCTGTACGTTCTCCAATTCTTATCGCATTTGTATCTGCTTTTGGTGCCGGTTTCGCATTTACGATTAATGATTCGTCATCTTCAGTAATCGCAATAATCTGATCACCTTTCGCAATGATCGTATCCATTGGAGGATTGATGTAAACACTTCCATCAGCGCGCATCAATCCCATTACAGCTGAATCTTCGTAAGCAACAATCACATCACGATACGTTTTGCCTGTAAGTTTGACTTCTTCTTTGAAATAAATTTCAGCGCCATCAAAATCCATTAACTCCGTGTAAACAACACTCAATCCCGATTGACGACACGTTTGAGCAGTAACACGGGCGATCAGATCAGATGAAAGAATCAATGCAGTTTCGTTTCCTCCTACCAATTCTCCTGCTTCTACATTCTTTTCTTCGCGTAGTTCAGCAACAATATGATACGGTTCTTTTCTACGTTCAGGATTATTCGTGATCGCAAGAATAGATTTGATGACATACACATCCGGCTGATCGACTTCCTCTGGAGAAACGATGATGATAGATTTCGCTTCATGCGGATTCGAAACTTTGAGATCATCAAGATCCAATGGACTTCCGGTCCGACAAATTATTTTCGTGTTTTTTGTATTGGGGAATTTTGATCGGATCTCATCTTCCATTTCAACTTTATCGCGATCAGCCATGATCACGATTCGTGGTTTCTTTTTGTTTTCGTTTGCAATGAGCAATTCCGAAATAACCGTAAATATTTTTGGCGACCATCCAAGAATCAGCGTGTGATTGCTTTCAAGAACTTTAGATTTCCCTTTGCGCATTTCTTCGATCGCACCGTCCATTCCCGAAGTAATTGTACCTATCAATGTGCTCACGATGAAAATACCGCCTACAGTAACAGTTAATGCAACTATTCTTAAGACCCAATCTGCGGTTGTATCTTCTCCTGGTGCGCCATCATCAGCCATATTACCGGCATCAAACGTTCGCATCAAACTATTCCATGCGGCTTCGATCCAGGTTTTATCATCACCATAAGCAGTACCGGTAAAGAATACGATTGTTCCTGCGATCAGTACAATGCATAACGAAACAATGGCCAGCCAGCCAATTATTGCAACCGGACCGGAAGAGAGCGTATTCTCGAAAGAATATCTTAGTTTTTCTTTAAGAGTAGGGGAAGACATAATTTGGATAATTAGAAAAAAAACTTCAGTGAATTGTAATGGATTGCTAAAGTAAGATTTCCTAAGTAGGTTCTGGAAAAGTGGGAATAAAATAGTGCCGTGTCCGCACAAGGCTTACACGACACTCAATAATTAAATTAGTACTATTTGTGATGTTTACGGCAATAAAATATGAAAGTAATCTTCAATATTATATGCTATTAATTTCGTAATTACTTTAGTATCATCAATTTATTTATCCAATTGGGATCTCTACGGTATTACCTATAACACCATTTTTTATATAAACTCTATAACGTCTGCCTGATTCGCAATCAACGATTACATCGCATGATCCTTCAATCGGTGTAATCACGTTGACAGTTTCTCCGCGCACATCGAGCATGTAATCGATAATATCCTGATCTGTTACCCCACAATAGTCACTTTGTTCACTTGGAACTAGTTGTGAAGTTGAAAATGCGCCTGCGTTATTTACGAAAGCAACACTCAGCAGAAGCGAGAATAAAATGGCTAATTTTTTCATAGGCTATAATTTTTTGGTTTGAGTTTGGACAAATATGATGTGGAATAGTAGTGCAAACAACGACACAATGCGTAAATTGGGACAGTCAAACTAGTATGCTTGAATTGATTAAGGAGCTGGCAGATTGTTTATCTATCCAGCAGAAGAAAGTGTTGCGTAAATACCTTACTGCATTTGCCCGGCGTGGATCTGCCGATACATTATTACTGAAACTTTTTGATCTGGTTGTGCAGCATGAACATCTTACGTTGCAAAATGCTGCATCACTTTTATACCAGAGTAAGAGTACGTCCAGAGCCAAAAAGTTAGGTCAGCGATTATATATCAAGATTCTTGATTCTACTTTGATTGATATCAACACAACGAGGTTGGCTAAGAGTGCAGAGCATAAGTATTATGTGTTAATCCGGGTAAAAAAAATGTTGCTCCAGTATTACGTGTTAAGCACAACTCCTGGCGGAAGAATTTTGGGACAAGCACTGCTTCGTAAAGTTTATCAGATTGCAGCTCGTTATGAGTTTTATAGTACGAATCAGGAAGTACTCCCGATTTTGAAGGCAATGAGTACCGGAATGACTAGAGTTTCGCAATACAATTACTGGGAAAAGTGTATTAGAAAAAACGAAAGAGCCAAGGCAGCCTATCAGAATGCGTTCGACCTTTTTAACCGGTATCAAGAATTAACCAAATATCAGGGCAAGTTATCAAGTCAGAAACAAATTCTGTTTCTTGAAGAGGCCATATCGACACTGTCAGCAGATTTTAGGGAGACAGGCTCTCCCACTTGTGCATATTTCTGCGGTGTTCTGCAGACTGCGTTATACGAGCAACAAGGACAATTCAACAAAGCAATTGCAACTTGCAAGTCCCTTATTGAATTACTGAGAAACAATGTCTCTATTCGACAAACTCAGCGACTGGCATTTCAATACTCAAATATTGCAATAATGGAATTCCAACTTGGACGTTTGGCTGAAGCATTAGGTTACCTTGATCTTTCTATTGCTAGCACTACCCCCGGAAGTTTAGATGAATATCATAAGCTTAGACAAAAAGTAGAGATCTTATTTTATCAAGGCGCTTACATTGATGCGCAAAAATTGAATTCCAGAATTCAATCCGCGCAGAAAACCATCGGAGAAGTGGATTACGCCATTACCCGTGTTGTTGAAGCAGTAATCTATTTCAAGCAAGGAGAATTCCGGCAGGCGCTTTTGATTCTCAACCAGAAATTTGCACTCTCGACAGATAAAGCGGGGTGGGAATTAACGGTAAGAATTCTAACTGTCATGACGTTGGTTGAGCTTGGTAAACCGGAACAAGCAGAGAAATCATTTCACAATCTGGATCGTTATGTACACAGGAACTACAAAGAACATGCAGTAACGCTGCGTGATAAAGAAATTATTAAGCTCTTGCGCGAATTAGTGCGATGCGGATTCATCTTTGCAGAAATCTCTCAGCGTGCAATCGACATTGGAACGAAACTTTCTACTTCTTCAGATACAGAATGGAAATACGGAACTCCAGAATTGATTCCGGTGGATGAATGGTTTCTGAAGAAGATCAAGAAAAAGCGCGGACCGAAACCGGGTAAAAAAACGAAGAGCAACGCTTAACCCCAAAAGCGCTGCTCTTCTTAATAGTGTCCTGCCGGGCGGCAGAACATTACAAATATAATGTACAATCACGGTATTTCGTATTTCAATAAACTTTTTTTGAAAATTGTTATCAGACTTTTTGTTAACGTGTGTTACTACTGCAAATATTGCTGATGCCTGGCGGCATTTAATCGTCTGTCTGGCTATTAAGAGCAAATGTCGAAAATCAAAGGGCGCTCATCGTACATTCTGTTATCTTTGAATGTCGCCATATTGTTTGGCCAATAAAAATTGTTGTTATGACATTGTTGAACGGAAAAGTTGCTCTGATCACTGGAGCCACCCGCGGAATCGGGAAAGGAATTGCTGAATTGTTCGCGCAGTCGGGAGCGAATATAGCTTTTACATACGTCTCTTCGGATGAGAAAGCAATCGCACTTGAAAAGGAATTGGCTTCGCACGGAATTAAAGCGAAAGGCTACAAATCTGACGCGGGCAATTTCAAAGCTGCGGATGAGCTTGTGAATGCAGTCGTTACAGAATTTGGCACAGTAGATATTCTCGTTAACAATGCAGGAATTACACGCGACACTTTGCTCATGCGTATGTCTGAACAACAATGGGATGATGTAATGAATGCGAATCTCAAGTCGGTGTTCAATCTAACGAAAGCAATTCAACGCCCAATGTTGAAGCAAAGAAGTGGATCGATTATCAATATGAGTTCTGTTGTTGGTGTCAAAGGAAATGCCGGCCAATCGAATTACGCTGCATCTAAAGCAGGAATTATCGGATTCAGCAAGTCTATCGCACTCGAACTCGGCTCCAGAAATATTCGCTGCAATGTAGTTGCTCCGGGATTTATCGAAACAGAAATGACTGGAGCGCTTGACGAAAAAGTTGTTCAATCCTGGCGTGACGCAATTCCTCTCAAACGCGGCGGCACACCTGAAGATGTTGCAAAAGTTTCCCTGTTTCTGGCGAGTGATTTGTCTTCATACGTTACCGGACAAGTCATCAACGTATGCGGAGGAATGTTAACGTGATCATTTTCCTGAAAGGAATTCCATTTTGAAACTAAGTATCGTAACTGAAGCCCCTGGTTGGTTTCTGCTGATTTGTATAACGGCAGGAATAATTTACGCGGGTATTCTTTACTTCAGAGACAAACGACACGAAGGAATTTCGAAACGCGTATTGTATCTGCTTTCGTTTCTAAGATTTGCTTCAGTTTCTATTCTGGCCTTTCTCTTGCTTTCCCCATTGCTGAAAACAGTCTTCCGCGAAGTAGAAAAACCTGTCATTGTTATTGCAACGGATCATTCGGAATCTATTATTTCAGGAAAGGATTCTGCATACTATTCCGATAAATTTATTCCGCAACTCGATTTGATTGAGGAAGCGTTGAAGGATAAATTTACAGTGGTCAGATATTCGTTCGGCGATCACTTTTCGGAAGGCGAAGATTCTCTTTTCGATCATAAAGAAACTGACTTTTCTACGCTCTTCGATGAACTGGAAACACGTTATAGCAATCGTAATCTTGGAGCAGTCGTAATTGCCAGTGACGGAATTTTCAATCGCGGAATGAGCCCCGTGTATAGCGCAGGATGGATGACATGTCCGGTTTTCTGTATTGCGCTTGGCGATACTACTGTCAAGAAGGATATTTCAATTCCTGATGTTCGACACAATTCGATCGCTTTTCTTGGAAACAAATTCCCGGTAGAAATTATTGTCAACGCCGCTAAAGCAAAAGGTGAAAGCTCTACGCTTACGCTGCGAAAAGGTGGTCAAGTTCTTTTTACACAACGCGTCCTTCCTGATCAGGAAAGTTATTCTACCACAGTTCCTGTTGAGCTTGAAGCGACCAGTGTCGGAATCCAGAAATACACAGCGGAAGTCACAACACTGGTTGGTGAAGAAAATATTTTGAATAATCGGTTTGATTTTTTCGTGGAAGTTCTGGATTCACGTCAGAAAATTCTCATTGTTGGCGCTAATCCACATCCTGATATTGGTGCTTTGAAACTGTCGATTGAAAGCAACGATAATTATCAGGTCACGACTTCAATTCTCGGGCAATTCTCCGAGCCAGTGAACAAATTCAATCTGGCAATTCTCCACAGCATTCCGTCCGAAAGTTCGCTTGGTCAGAAATTGCTCTCTGACTTGTCAGCTGCCGGAATTCCTGTTTGGTATATTACAGGAGTTCAAGCGCGATACGGCCAGTTTAATGCGCTCGGAACAGGATTGGAAATTAACATCAGTGGCGCGCGCCCAAACGATTGTCAGCCTGTTCCAGCTAAAGATTTTCCGCTCTTCTCACTTTCCGAAGCGTGCGTAAATTATCTTCCCAGACTTCCTGCGGCGCAAGCACCTTTTGCAACATTTGAGTCAGCGAATTCTGTTACGCCGTTATTGACACAGAAGATTGGCAATCTTGCGACAGGATTTCCACTTTGGATTTTCTCTTCTCAGGATTCACGAAAAGTGTGCGTTTTCGCAGGAGAAGGTCTGTGGCGTTGGAGGCTCGCAGATTTTGCTGATCATAACAATCACGACGTTTTTGATGAACTCGTTGGAAAAACAATTCAATATTTGTCGCTGCAGGAAGAGCGCAGTTTTTTCCGTGTGACAGGCCCAACTTCTGTTGCGGAAAATGAACCTGTGACGTTCGACGCAGAATTATACAATCAGAGTTATGAGTTAGTTCAGACTTCCGACGTTTTCATGGAAATAACTGATGAGAACGGGAAGAAATACAAACCTACATTCTCACGAACTACACGAGCCTACCATCTTGATGCCGGAAGATTCAGTCCTGGCGAATACAATTGGGAAGCAAGCGTGAAGCTGGGGAATGAATCGTATGTAAGAAAGGGAAAGTTCATCATTACCCGTTTAATGGCCGAACAAAGTGTTACAACGGCAAATCATAGGGTTTTGTTCAATCTCGCTGAAGCGCATAACGGAAAGCTTGTATATCCTGACAACATGCAAACGCTGGTCGATTTGCTTAACGCCAGAGAAGATATTCGCCCGGTTATTTACAATCCCAAAAAACTCCTTGAATTCGTTCAAATGTGGTGGATTTTCGCGCTTATTTGTGGCTTATTAACATTGGAGTGGTTCATAAGAAAACGACAAGGAGCTTATTAACAGGCTTGTATCTTGATCTTTTTTGGCGTATTATTGTAAAACGGTAAATACAAACACCATACACACATGAAAAAATTTATCAATACAAAACTGATTTTGGCTCTGCTTGCATTCGGCACAGTTGCATTCGTTGCTGAGTCATGTGGTTCGAACAAACACGCTTGCGGTACAAAACACCAGAAGCGCGCGCGTCATAAGCGTATCAAGAAAAACACCACTTTTATGAGCGGTTTTCAAGCAATTGAAACCACTACTACGAAGTAGTTTTCTCGTTTGATAGTATTGAGCATTCCGTGTTTCGCGGGATGCTTTTTTTTTCTCTACTTTTCTGCTGGACTCTTCACAAAAAAGACGGCTACTTGGATTTAGAAGAGCGTTTAAGTTGCCTACGGCGTTTTACACGGCGATCGGCGGAACGGCGGTTCTCGTTAACCATTTCCCACGCGATTCGGCAAATAGCTTAAGCTATCTCTATGTGCGCGCATGTGCCTTGTGTACAAGATCCTTACGCCTCATCTCCGTGTAAAGCTGCCACAGGCTATTCAAGGAGTTTGGGCAAATTACAATCCTCGGCAATTTCTTACATCCGAAAGGTTGCTCCCATCCTTGGTCTGCAATGCCATAATGCATGTGATACGTTTGTCATGTCAAACAAAACAACCTCACATGAAAACAACTTCGACAATTCTAACAATCGCTTTAGGGCTAACATTAGGAGCAAGAGTAGCTGCTCAGGGAACAGATCAAAATCTGATGGTAGAAGTATTCTACAATTCCAATCAGGCTACTCAGCAATCAACCTTCCATACCTTATTGTTCTCCAACCTTGGAACCAATGGTCTGGATGTACTTGATCTTGGTGATAGCACAAATATTATCGGTTCAACTAATGCGCATCCGTTTACACGTTCTGCAGGTGGAGACATTATTACACAAAAAGATTCGCGTCCTCCGACAACTACATATCGGTCTGTCGATCTGGGCTTTTATTCAATGTCGCCTGCAACAATTTCAATTACCTGCTTCGGATTTTCAAGTTACAATTATGCGCCAATGAATGGGCCTCCTGTTCGCCCGATGTATTGTGTTTTGGAATGTATCGCCACCGGACAATTGATGCAAATCAAGAATGATACTGTCACATTGAATATTCCTGCAAATACCAATTGGAATCTTAATTACCGTCTACATTTTGGACCAATGGCATATACTTCTACACTCGATGAAACTTGCTTCAACTCGAATGATGGAACAATTACCGTTGCTATTCCTGATGAAACAAGTTGGAAACTTGATCTATATAAGAATGGAGTATTGCAATTCTCAAACGTGATCGCTGGAATGGACACTACAATTTACGGTCTTCAGTCTGGCAATTATACGTCTGTAGTTTATGTTGGTATGATCCGCGTTGATTCTTCGGTTCACGTTCTTGCAAGTCCTGTGCAGATCGTTGCAGGATTCACCGCGAGCGCATATTCAGCTTTCGTTAATTCGAATATTGACTTTACGAGTACGACTACAGGAGCAACTACTTATACTTGGGATTTCGGTGATGGAGGAATTGATTCAATAGAGAATTCTTCTCACGTGTTTTTTACGGTTGGAACTTTCACAGTACTACTCACTGCATACAACGGTGTTTGCCAGTCAACAAATACTCAAGTCATCACGATTGCATTACCTCCAGTTGCACCGAATAATAATATGAACTTCAATCCGGGTGGAGATCCTGCAGCAGATTCGTCGAATGGTAACAGTTCAACAGTACGAACCACTGCTCCGGTTGTTGTATCACATGAAAATATGATCGAGGTAAAAGGAAACAATGAACCGGTTCCATTTACAGTTCAGGTTATGTCACTTGACGGAAAATTGATTGCACGTAATAATTCGAATGGAGAAAATATGGAAATGAATGTGCCGAATACCGGAATCTACATGGTCATGATCACTTATTCTAACGGTGAAATGTTTTCCGAGAAAATAATGGTTCAGTAAAAAAAACAGGTTGTTGGTTGACAAGAGGTTGTTCCGGAAGGGGCAACCTCTATTTTTTTTAGTCAGTCCCCAGGCTTTGTTGGTATATACAGAAGATTTTCACTGAACATGTCGCCTGTTCATTCGTAGCCGTTTACAAACGGATATTCTTGTGAATATTCTTGCCTTGAGCGAGTAAATGTTGTAATTTGCTTTTCATGAAGACACGTTTTTTGATCTGCGCTATTCTCTTTTCCACGTGTGGTCTCGATGCGCAGATTAATCTTGTGCCTAATCCGAGCTTTGAGTTGTACGATACATGTCCTGATCTCAATGGGTGTCCGGTTTATGACGCAACAGGATGGCAGAGTTTTCAGTTAACACCAGATTATTTTAATTCTTGTGCCACGACTGCTTCTGGTTGTTCGGTACCTATGAATATTGTTAATTGCCCCGCTTCCGATGGCAATGCCTACGCGGGTTTTTATTCTTACTCGAAATGGAATTCTCCTAATAACACAAGAGAATATCTCGCCACACAATTAATTTCGCCACTATCAATAGGGACCAAATATTATGTCTCAATAAAAGTAAGGTTGGCAGTAACAGGCAACTCACTCCCTAACTGTGCTACAAATAATTTGGGGGTGCGGTTTACCATGAGCCCGTATTCGCCATATTTGACCCCGTCTCCTCTCACGGATAATAGTGCGCACATATTTTCTTCAACTATTGTACAAGACACTTCGACTTGGGCAGTTATCCAAGGGTCATTCATTGCAGATTCAGCATACCAATTCTTTGTCACTGGCAATTTTTTTTCCGATGCTGTTACTGACACCCTCATTTACCATCCGTTTTTTGGTGACACCGTTTGTCACGCTTATTATTTCGTAGATGACGTATGCGTGTCTACTGATTCCATGCTATGTGGCCTTACGGAGATCGGAGAAGTAAGTGCAGAACAACGTGTTGAAGTTTATCCTAATCCAGTATCCAATTCAACGACTGTGTTTATTGAAAACGTTAGCGATTACTCTTCAATTTCTGTTGAGCTTTTTGATATTCAAGGGAAAAAACAGGAGCTAGCTTATTCAGTATTTGATGATAACCTTCGAGTGAGAATACCTCTTGATCTGTCAAAATTACCACAAGGAATGTATTTGTTAATAATTCAGTGGGATGACTCTTCAATTGCAAAAAAGATAATTCACAAATAGATTGATGCTTAACTTAAGAATAACCCATGAAAAATAGAACGAAACTAGCGCAAGCCCTGACTATAGGAGCAATGGTGATTTCAAGTATTCATATGTTTGGTCAATTCCAACCAATTCCGTTATCAGGAAATAACTCCTGGCGCTTTCTTCCTGCGGGTGTTGATCGCCTCGGTATCGGCAACTTTCCTAACGGAACTACACTACTTGCTACTCTACAGGTAAGTGGTTTTACTACCACGAATCCGACAGCGAATGTTTTCCGCACTGACGGCATCAGCACTCAATCCAACGTATGGAGCATGTATACCGGACCAACGGCAGCAACTACAAGCGAGAAAGGCGCAATCTTTACCGGTGGAGCCGCGAACTCGAGCCCAAACGATTTTTGTTTTCGTACAAGTACATCCACCGGCGATATGGTCATGTACACCAACAATTTTATGGAACGCTTGCGCATTAAAGGCGGGTGGGGTTATGATGCGGGTTTTGTGGGAATCAACAGAAGATATCCGTTGACCATGTTGCACATTGATGGACAAGCACCTTCAACAAATCCGAATAGCACATTCGCGGCAGGCTGGCGTCCATGGATGCGCGTTGGTGTATTTATGCAATGGGAAAGTGATGCGCTTTATGTTGGCGTGAAGGATGAAGGAGCGAATCGTAAGGATGCGGTGATTGCGTGGTTTGATGATGGCCCGGCAGTTGGTTCAGATTACTTACGTTTTGTTTATACGAACAACATTAATACAAGTCCTGCTCAAGGCGGAGGTCCAGACGGAATCGAAGTAGGTCGCTGGAGTCCAATCAATGGTTATTTGGGAATAGGGAATTACTATAACAGTATAATTTCGCAAAATCCAGCTCGTCGCTTGGAAATATTGAGAGACCCGAATGTTGCTTCAAATACACCTTCGTTCAGAATTACACATGTGCAACAAAATCCCGCCGCCACTGCGTCAACAGGTTTGTTCACGGATATGTACACATCATCAACAGGAGACTTCATTATTCTGGCGACTGACAACACCCAAGTGAACACTCCGTTGGCAATTGCGAAAGAACGTTTTGTGGGAATAAACACGAACACGCCAGGCAATACGCTCGAAATAAATTCGCAGTCACCAGCGGCCAACGTACCAGCCAACGGCAACAGCGGTTTGCGCTTTACTGATATGCGTTACGGTGTTTCAGTTCCCTCAACTCCGTTAACAAACCAAGGAGTGCTTTCTGTTGATGCACAGGGCAATGTCGTATATGTAACGGCGCCAACCGGTGGTACTTTCGGCTCGTGCGTTGCTCCAACTACATTAACCCAGCAGACGGCAATTGATATGAACGGGTTTTCGTTTAACTTTTTGGGTAATCAACTTGGCAGCAAAGTAACAATAGGTTCTGTTTGTCCATTACCAATTACAGCCCCTTCGGCAAAGCTAATTGTTGGGCAACATTCTGGTTCTGGAATTGGGACCATGGGGATTTATGTGGTAAATAGTGATCGCGCAACTATTAGCCCAGTTTATGGAGTGTATGCCCGTATTCTTCCTACATCAGGAAGTTTTTTGGACGTGGGGTACATAGCAGGCTACTTCTACACTAGCGGTGCGAAGAAAAATATTGCAGTATATGGATTCGCTGACGGATTATCCGCAAATGGAACGGCAAATTTTGGTGGAATATTTCTTGCGGCTAATGGTGGAAGCAATGTTGGTATTTATGCACAAGCCCCTGCATCTCAAAATGGATTAGATTGGGCAGGGCAATTTGAAGGTGATGTTACGATCAACGGGGATATTGAAGGAACAGGTAATTTCCTTTATACTTCTGACCAAAGATATAAGACCAATATCGATACAATTTCCAATGCTCTTCGCACTGTACAAATTTTGCAGCCGCGAACATTTTTCTTTGATACGCTCAACGCGGATGGAATGGTTTTTTCATCAAATAGACAATATGGATTAGTTGCTCAAGACGTTGAAGTAGTTTTACCGGAGCTTGTGGTTGAATCAACCAGGCCTGCAATTTATGATACTGCCGGTCAAGTTGTATTTCCTGCTGTAACTTATAAATCTTTAAACTACAATGCATTTATTGCTATTCTGATGAAAGGTATGCAGGAACAACAGCTACAAATCGATAGCTTGCAAACTCAGATTTCTAACTGCTGCATTTCCAACGCACGAACACAAAATCCAAATTCGAATGTTACAGAAGTTACGCTCAACAATTCGGAAAACATCGTGCTAAATCAAAACGTCCCAAACCCTTTTGCAGAACAAACAATAATCACGTACTATTTGCCGGAATCAGTTGTTAAAGCTCAATTGTTGTTTTACGACGCTGCAGGAAAACTCATCAAATCAGTTGATCTCAACGGTCGCGGCGAAGGTCAAGTAAATGTATTTGCAGATGATCTGAGCAACGGAATTTATTCATACGCGCTTGTTGCAGATGGACAAATTGCTGACAGTAAAAAGATGATTAAGTCGAAGTAAACTGTTCACAGTTGAATTAGTTCACCGTTAAATTAGTTCACCGTTAAAAAGTTCACCGTTCACAGTTGAGATTGTCTACAGTATTTGCCAGATCGAAATCCCGGATGCGAAAGTGTTCGGGATTTATTATTTTTTTTCCTTAAGTAATCTCTCCAAACCAAACATCTCATCTCTCAATCTTGCGGCCTCAATAAAATCCATTTCCTTCGCTGCTGCTTCCATAGAACGTTTCGTTTTCTGAATTGCTTTCTGAAGTTGCTCCGCATTCATATAGTGGTAAACAGGTTCTGCAGCAAAGTTCAAAGACAACTCGTTTGCTTCTGCGTAAGCCTGACCGGTTTTGTAGGTAGAAGTTCCTCGTGTCTGCGCGAGAATAGAATTCACAGAATCTTTTGATTTTACAATCTGACGAGGAGACAATCCATGATCAAAGTTGTATTGTATCTGGCGCTTTCTTCGCCGATCGGTTTCCTCAATCGTCTTGCGCATAGATTCAGTGATTTTATCTGCATACATGATCACTTTTCCATTCACATTACGTGCTGCTCGCCCAACAGTTTGAACCAACGCCCGCTCGGAACGCAGAAAGCCTTCTTTGTCCGCGTCAAGAATGGCAACCAGCGAAACTTCCGGCAAATCCAAACCTTCACGCAACAAATTAATTCCTACGAGCACATCGAAAATTCCTTTACGCAAATCCTGCATGATTTCAACCCGCTCCAATGTATCCACGTCCGAGTGAATATATCTGCAGCGGATTCCAACATTCGCGAAATACTTTGAAAGTTCTTCTGCCATTCGTTTGGTTAAAGTTGTAACCAGAATTCTCTCATCACGAGCAGTGACTTTCCCGATTTCATCCAGCAAATCGTCAACTTGTCCTTTGCTCGGACGAATTTCAATCATCGGGTCAAGCAATCCCGTAGGTCGGATCACCTGTTCCACAAAAACGCCTTCGCTTTTTTGAAGTTCATAATCTGCAGGTGTTGCACTCACGTAAATTACCTGCGGAAGCATACTTTCAAATTCATCAAACTTGAGCGGACGATTGTCCATGGCTGATGGAAGTCGAAATCCGTATTCAACCAAAGCTTCTTTGCGGGAACGATCTCCGCCCCACATTGCTTTCACTTGTGGCAGCGTAACGTGACTTTCATCAATCACCATCAGGAAATCATCCGGAAAATAATCGAGAAGACAAAACGGACGGCTTCCTGCTGAACGACCATCGAAATAGCGCGAGTAATTCTCAATTCCGGAGCAGTAGCCGAGCTCACGCATCATTTCCATGTCATAGGTCACGCGATCTTCCAGTCTTTTCGCCTCAAGATGTTTGTCAATCGATTTGAAATGTTCAATTTGTTTCACGAGATCATCCTGTATTCCTTCGATTGCACCTTTCATTGTATCGGGAGAAGTCACGAAAATGTTCGCCGGATAAATATTCATTTCTTCATATTTACCAATGACTTGTCCGTTGGATGTTTCAAATGTTTCAATTTCCTCAATTTCATCGCCGAAGAAAAATACACGAACAACGTAATCTGCATATGCGAGATTGATATCCACAGTATCGCCTTTTACACGGAAATTCCCTCTGAAGAAATCTGCCTCGGTCCTGGAATACAACGCAACCACCAATTGATGAAGAAATTTATTCCGACTTATTTTTTGTCCTTTGAAAATGCGAATGATGTTATCATGAAACGCTTCCGGATTTCCAATACCATAAATGCAGGAGACAGAAGAAATCACGATGATATCTTTTCTGCCAGAGAGTAGGGATGAGGTTGTACTCAAACGAAGTTTCTCTATTTCGTCATTTACAGAAAGATCTTTCTCGATGTACGTATCCGTTGTAGCGATGTACGCTTCCGGTTGGTAATAATCATAATATGAAACGAAATATTCAACCGCATTTTCAGGAAAAAACAATTTGAACTCACTGTAAAGTTGTGCCGCAAGTGTTTTGTTGTGACTCAGAACAAGAGTTGGACGTTGAATTTGCTGAATCACATTCGCCACAGTGAACGTTTTTCCCGATCCTGTTACTCCGAGTAGCGTTTGATACGTCTGGCCCGCCTTTATTCCTGCAACCAATTGCTCAATAGCCGTAGGTTGATCGCCGGTAGGTGAATATTCGGAAACCAGTTTGAAATTCATGTGGCAAAGATAGTGCGCAGCCCACAGTAATCCAGTACGCAGTGTTACCGATAACACTGCGTACTGGATTACTGCGTACTTATTTTATCTTTGCGCATGATTCTCGGCAAAAAACTCGTAGTTGTTCTTCCGGCTTACAATGCCGAACTGACTTTACGTAAAACCTACGATGAAATTCCTTTTGAAATTGTAGATGAAGTCGTTCTTGTTGACGATGCGAGTAAAGACAAGACTATCGAGGTTGGAAAGGAAATCGGAATTCGTCACATCATACGCCATGAAAAAAACAAAGGGTATGGCGGAAATCAGAAGTCATGCTACAACAAGGCGCTGGAGCTGGGGGCCGATATTGTCATCATGTTGCATCCCGACTATCAATACACGCCAAAGTTGATTCATTCCATGGCCTATTTGATCGCTAATGGAGTATTTCCTGTTGTTCTCGGATCAAGAATCCTGGGAAAAGGGGCGCTTCGTGGCGGTATGCCCTTGTACAAGTATATTTTCAATCGCTGTTTGACATTCGCACAGAACGTTTTGATCAGTCAGAAACTCTCTGAGTATCACACAGGTTATCGTGCTTTTTCTAAAGAAGTACTTGTAGCTATCAATTATCAGGAGAATTCTGATGATTTCGTTTTTGATAACCAAATGCTCTCGCAAATTGTATACGCAAACTTCGAAATTGCAGAGATAACTTGTCCTACGAAATACTTTGAAGAGGCTTCTTCCATCAATTTTAGCCGTAGTTTGAAATATGGAATCGGGTGCATGTCAGTTTCATTTGTTCATCGTTTTAACAAATGGGGTCTGATGAAATCTAAACTCTATAAGAAAGCCTGAAAAACTCGTTTTCGGCTCTCTAAACTACAGTACCCATTGACATTCTCAAAACTATGTTTCAGATCATGAACGCTGAAGTGCTCAAGTGCATTTTCTACCTCATGATTGTCTTATATTGATCTGCTATTGACTCGAATGCTATTATTTCGTAATATAGATGTCAAATTATGATTACTCAATCAATTACATAAACAACTCGCCAAAAACAAAAACATGAAGAAAATTTTATCTCTTTTCGCTGGTGTGGTTTTCTCGGTATCTGTGTTCGCACAGTTAGCACCTGGAAGTACTGCTCCTAACTGGACGTTCACCGACCTCAATGGTAACTCGTGGACGCTGTACACACTTACTGCTGCCGGTAAGACTGTGTTCATTGACGTATCCGCTACGTGGTGTGCTCCTTGTTGGGCTTATCATAACACTGGCTCGCTTGAGACTATTTATGATGAGTATGGACCAACTGGAACTGTAGTACCAGGAGAAATCATGGTATTCTTCATCGAAGGAGATGCTGCTACAACTATTGCTGATTTGAATGGAACTGGTGGAAACACACAGGGCGACTGGGTAACCGGAACAAATTATCCTATCATCGATCCAGGTACTGCAACAAACACTTTCAACACAAACTATGCAATTGGATATTTCCCAACTGTATACAAAGTGTGTCCTGACAACAAAATCTACGAAGTAGGTCAAGCTAGCCCACAAGCATTGTTGAATTCAATCAACTCTTGCACGTTCGCTACTGATGCTTTTCCAAGTGCCGGTCCTGTTTCATTGCAGTGTGCTACTACTTTCGCTCCAACTGTAACGATTAAGAACAACGGTACTACAACAATGACTTCTGTTGATGTAACGTATTCTTATGATGCCGGTTCACCAACAGTTTATAATTGGACTGGTTCTTTGGCAGCTGGTGCAACTACTGTTGTTACACTTCCTTCTGCAACTTTCACAGCAGGTGCACACACAATGGATGCAACTACTTCGAATCCGAATGCAGGTCTTGACAATAACAACACAAACAACAGTCAGACGTATTCATTCACGATTAATACTGCAGCTGCAACTGGAGCGCCGTATACTAACAACATGACAACGGCTACTTTCCCTTACGCGAATTGGTTGTTGAATGATGCAGATGCTGCTTTCCCTTGGACTCGTGTTACAACTAACGGTGGTTGTTTGAAGAAAGACTGTTATACTGATGGAAACATCGGATCAATTGACGATTTCATTATCGAGCCGGTTGATATGACAGCTTTGACTTCAGGATCATTGCAGTTTAACGTTGCTAATCGTCGTTACAGCGCAGCATACACAGAGTCTCTTGAAGTACTTGTAAGTTCTGATTGCGGTGCAACTTGGACTTCTGTTTGGATGAAATCCGGAAACGCTCTTTCTACAGTTACGGGTTACCAAACTACAGCGTTCACTCCTACAGCTACTCAGTGGAGAGCAGAATGTGCTGATCTAAGTGCTTTCAGCGGAGACAGCAAAGTATTCGTTATGTTCCGTTGCACAAACGGTTACGGAAACAATATGTTCGTTGATGATATCAATATTTCCGGAGCGGTTTGTCCTACCGGAATCAATGATGTAGCTGCTGACAATACAAACATGCAGTTATTCCCGAATCCAGCTAATACTACTGCAAATGTAAGTTTCGAACTTGCTTCTAAAGAGGAAGTAACTTTGAACATCTACAACACACTTGGTGAGCTTGTTTCATCTGAGAACAAAGGAGAACTTGCTCCAGGTAAGCAAGTAGTTTCTTTCAACACAGAGAATCTTGCTAACGGTATGTATATGGTTGAACTTGTTACTGGTGACAGCAAAACTGTTACGCGTATGAACGTAAGCCACTAATAATCTTTAGTTAAGTTGAATGGCCGCTTCTGGAAACAGAAGCGGCTTTTTTGTTTTATTCCGAACAATTATTTTTATTCTCTTAACAAATTGCAGGAACTCGACACAGCTGTAGTTATGCAATAGAAGATTTTGTTGTAAATTGCCTTTGGTTAATCCTATGGATAAGAATCAAAACTTAAACAAATGAAAAAAATCTACTTAGTTGCTGCATGTATAATCACTGGTTTTTCCGTTAACGCTCAATCTCAGCGTATGGTACTGGCGGAAGAGTTTACACAGGCTTCTTGCGGTCCTTGTGCTGCAGCGAATCCGGCTTTTAACGCTTTGCTTGCTAATAATTCTGCCAAGGTTGTTGCGATTAAATACCAGGTGAGCTGGCCGGGAGTTGACCCGATGAATGCTCAATATGGATTTCAGGTGCAAAACCGTGTTAATTATTATGGTGTACAAGGCGTACCTCATGCATTGCTTGATGGTGCAGATGTTCTTGGTCCTAATTATGCCGGTCATCCTGCGAATTGCACACAAACGATGATTAATAACCAATACGCGTGGCCTTCATCATTCACTATTGATGTGTCTCACGTATTTAATGCAGCAATGGACTCGATTTTTGTTACTGCAGTAATTACTTCATCACAAGCTTATACAGCTACCGGATTTTTACGGGCACACGTAGTGATGATTGAAAAGCATATCGATTTTGCTTCGCCTCCAGGATCAAATGGAGAAACTGATTTCTATGGAGTATGTCGCAAAATGTTTCCTACTGCGTCTGGAAACACTTTGCCTGCAACATGGGCCAGCGGTGCAACGCAAACACTTACAATTGCATCTTCTGTTCCAACTTACATTTACGACCTTAATGAAATTGCAATTGTTTGTTTCATTCAGGACAATGGGAACAAAGAAGTTCAACAGGCAGCAATTAGTCTTAGTCCTGTAGGAATTGCAGACTTCAATTCTACTAATACCGGAATCAGCTTATTCCCAAATCCTGCGAATCAAACAACAAGTATTAAGTTCACATTAACTCAAGGTTCTGATGTGGTGTTGAATATCTACAACGCCGTTGGTCAACTTGTTTCAACTGAGAACAAAGGAACTTATGCCGTTGGTGAACAGTCTATTCTTCTTGGCACTGAAATGCTGGAGAATGGAATGTATGTTATTGAACTTGTTTCAGAAGGAAGCAAATCAGTTACGCGTTTGAATGTGCATCATTAAGAGAGCTTTTCCAATTAATAAATCCGCCACTGGAAACAGGGCGGATTTTTTTTCGTAGTACGTGAAGTTGAAATTCAGTGAATTTTCATGACAACATCCGATATTGAATTTCTTTCTTGGACGTTCACTGTTCCAAACCCGGAACCCAGAACGCGAAATCGGCAACTTATTTTTGTCTTTCCCAAAACACAAACCCATTTGTTTCGCCAATCTTTTTTAGATGCGGAAAATAGTCCATTACCTCAGCAGCGTAAGTGTTCTTGGAAACAAAATAAGCAGGGCGATCGATAGTGCCAATCAACATCCATTCCCTGCGTAAATCGCGAAGCCGCTCTGCAGGAATTAATGTGTTCGCTTTGAAATCGTCGCGCGAGCCGAGCCACTCATTGAACAAGCGGGTAGAAGCGGAATCAGGTGGTGTTGTCGCGGAATAGAAATAGTGTGCGTAGCTTTTGTATCCAAGTGTTTCAACATACACGTGTTGCCCGGATTTTGAAATCCAAAAATCAATTGCTGCACGCTGCGTGTAACGCTCAACATGTGGAATAATGATCATCAAAGCAGACGAGACAACAACAATTCCACCGATAGTTAATACACGAACAGCTTTTTTGATTTGTTGCTTGCGGTAATACATGAATCCTGTGATCACAACTACAAACATGATGAGGCCAATAATCCATTCCCAACCTTGCCATCCGCCACCTGCACGGAAACTTGCTTCAGCAAACGGATCTTTGATCCAGCCACGCCCTGCCATCCAAGGAACAAGATCATCGAAGAAGGGAACAACGAACAATGCCGCCGCGATTACGCAACCAATTGTTATCAGCAAATAAGAAATCCATTTCTTACTCTGAAAAGTTCCTGCTTCAAGTTGCACGACTGCATGTGCTGCAAAAAAAGTGAGCGGAAAATAACACAGAGAAGAGTAATGAATGATTTTTGTTTTCACGATTGAGAATAAGATCAGCACCACCCAGAACAGAATCCGCATCCATTTGATTGTGTGTTGTTCGAACGGAACGATATTTCCATTTCGAAAAAAAGAATGGAATGCAAAAATCGAAGCAGGGAAGCAACCAATAAGCATCACGTACCAATGGTAGAAAAAATTGTGTCCGTGGCCTGCATCTTCGGTTGAGAAAAGGCGGATTTGATATTCTATGAATTCCAGAATTACAATTCCTTTTCCTTGAATGATGAGACTCGTAAACCAAATTCCAGCAGGTAATGCTGTGAATCCTACGTATAATCCGAAATGTTTCCAGGAGATAATCGGTTTTCGTTTGAGAATTCGGAATAGCACAAAACACAAACCGAAGATCACTACTGCAGCAGGACCTTTTGTTAGAACTGCTAACGAAAGAAAGAGAGCTGAAAAAATGATTCGTCTGTCAACAGCTGGAGGATTTGATTTAGGAATAAAT